>NZ_JBHVDX010000155.1:0-24240 GCF_042802555.1 Streptomyces sp. NPDC057474
GCCCACCTCTGGGTGGGCGCCCTCCCGATCCCACTCGAGCCGGGGCTCGCTCATACCCGGCTGCTCGGGAGCCTCTGGCGGATCGTGCCGGGAAGCGTCGCAGCCGAGCCGCCGAGCTTGGTCGCCGAGCAGCACTCCACGGCCGGGAGGGGTGCGATCTGCACGCGGTTGTTGAGCTCCAGCAGGGTCCGCATAGGCAGCAGGATCCACATGTGGCACTCGTCACCGTCGACCAGGGGTGACCCCAGCGTTCACCGGTCAGGTCCTGGCGGGTCAGCACAGCCCGGCCGGCGAGGGAGTGGGCGACCGGTACGCAGATCTCGACCGGGTCTTCGCCGAGGAGGGCTTCTCCGCACCGTCCGGTACGGGGAGCCGGACCGGGTCGGAATCGTGGGCGAGCGCGAGGTCGGCGGCCCCCCTGGAGACAAGGTCCGAGCACCGCGCGCCCGTGGCGCACCGCATACAGCAGACGGCCCCTCCTCCGGGCAGGAAGGGCCCCTGAGCATGGCCGTACCCGCGTACGTCAGCGGCTACGCGGAATCCAGCACGGGCCTCGCGGGGAGCCCGCCGTTCTTCTCGCAGCGCAGTTCCTTGGCCATGGCCAGCGAGACGGAGTGGGCGACGGTCGCGTAGGCGTCTTTCAACGCCTTGATGTCACCCTCGGGTTCATGAAATGGATCCCGGTGCTCCACGCCGATCTCCATGTGGGCCGCATCCGACGAGCCACCCAAATTGTCGCTCTTGCACGCGAACTGGACGTACGCCTTGTCCGCCGCCGCCAGGGCCCGCTCCCCCATCTTCAGCACGGTGAACTCCGAGGCGGGGGTGCCCGTCGCGGCGCTGTCGACCCGCCTCCAGGTGATTCTGAGGTCGAAATCCGGCGTGTCGCGGGGCGTGTAAACACGGCAGACGTCCCCGCGATACACGTTGGGGTCCCAGAACGTCTCGACAATGGTCGTCGCGGCCTGCGCGATGGTGTACCTCTCTGCCGACGCCTCGAACCGCGACGCTCCCGTGATCACCTTCAGTGCCTTGGACGCGTCGGCGGACATGGCGTCGCCACCGCAGAGTTGTGTCCCCACAACGACCTTGTAGTCGTCCGGAACTCCGTCCTCGTCCCCGTCCCCTCCACAACCCGTGGCCCCGAGAAACAACGAGCCGGCCACGGCTGCGGAGAGAAGTCCCCCGCGTACTGACCTACGACTGATCACTTTCCGCATCCTTACGTGTCCTCGGCCGTCCACCGGCCTCAACCGGTCTCCGGGTCGTGGCCCTGCTGGTTCTCCCGGTCGTTGCCGACTGAGTAGCCGAGCAGCATCGATTCACGTAGGTCCTGTGCGAAATCGCTGTTGGGGTCCACGCCGTTGTGCCGCAGGAAATTATCCATCGGGACCTCGGCCATACTCTCACCGGCGGAGTAGATCTCGTCCTTCTCCTCGTCGGTGAGGTCCTCCATCTTCCCCTTGTGCTCATCCACCGATTTCTCGGACATGTCGCCGACCATCTGACCGATGACCTGTTCAGCAGCGCCAGCGGCGGTATCCGTCGCCAGCGGGATGAGCACCGCGGCCGTGCCCACGGCCGCGGTTGCGGGCAGGAAGGCGACGCCCGCCGCGATGCCCGCCGCGGCCCCGAACTGGACCCAGCCCGCCCGCTTGGCGACCGCCTTCTCGTAGTCCTCGTGGGTCTTGAGGTTCGTCGCCTCCACCTGGTCGGCCCGGGACTGGTCGAGCATGCCCTGCACCTCGGCGCCCACGCGCACGGTCGCCCTGGCAGCGCCCTCCTCCTTGATCTTTCCGTCCGAACCCACTGTCTCTTCCAGCACGCTGCGGGTGTAGACCTGCTCCGCGGTCGAGACCGTAGCGTACGCGTCCGGGTGCTGGCCGAGGGTGCTGAGGAAGCCCCGGACGACGCTCCGCCCGTTCCCGTCCACGGTGTCCGCGAAGTCGAGGTGCCCCTCCGGGTTCTTGCCCGGCGCGAACACGCTCTCCGGATGGTTCTTGTCCAGCGCCCAGTTGATGTCGTCGATGTAGCCGCCGCCCATGACACCCAGGCTGTCGGCCAACGCCTCGTGGTGCTCCTTCAGCAGACCCGGGTCCGCACCGTACTTCTCCATGACCTTCTGCATGACCGCGGCGTTGTCCGCGTCCCGCACCACGCCGGGGTCCGGGTGCCCGGCGGGGTAGCCGAGGGTCGCCGCCTCCAGGGCGTGGCCGAGGGCGTCGGGCATCTGGTCGAGCGACGCCTTGAGCTCCTTCTCGTCGAGCGAGTTGACGTCGGGGAAGGACTCCCACTTCTCGTTGCCGAAGAAGTCGAAGTAGTTGTCGATCGCCTCGCCGTCCTTGTCCTTCCCGAGGTCGGCCGTGGCACCGTGGTTGACCGTGCCATCCTCGTTGTACGCGGTCGGCGGGTCGGCGAAGAACTTCTTCGCCGCTTCCGGACTGTTGCCGAGCGCTTCCAGCATGGCAGTGGCCGGGTCGTAGCCGGCCCCGTTCACTCCGGAGGGATTGAACGGGTTCTTGAACGGACTGTTCACCACCTTGTTCTCGGCGAACATGTACGGATCCTTCGCGTGCAACTGCGCCACGTGTTCGGCGATCGGGTTGAGGAACTTCGCGTCGTAGTTCCCGTACCGCATGATCCCGCCGAGCAGCTGGTATCCGAACGGCCCGCCGTAGTCGTGCTTGGCCAGCGGAATGCGCTCCGTACCCAACTTGCGGAGCTCCGGGCCCCACTTGTCGGAGAATTCCTTGTCGTGGGAGGCGGTGGCCAGGTTGAGGCCGAGGTTCTCCTGGAGCTGTTGGACGTCCTTGAGGCGCTGCGAGTCGACCTTGCCGTACTCGTACGTGTCCGTGGAGAGCTGGCCGAAGAACGCGAGCGACTTCTCGGGGCCGAGCTTCTCGTAGAAGTTCTTGGAGAACTCCACCGACTTGCTGTTGTCCTTCAGCAGTTCGTTGAGCTGCTGCAGTTCGGAGTGTGTGAGGTCCCGGCCCTTGCCCGCCAGAGCGGCGGCGCGGGCGGCTTCCTCCTGGTCCAGCTTCGTGTACGTCGGAGCGTTGAAGTCCTTGCGGTCGGTGACGTTGGCCTCAAGGGTGTTCTTGAGGGCGACGTCGGTGTCGTTGCAGTTGTCGACGATGAGGTCGATCCTCTTCTGCCACGACTCGATGTTCCGCTGCTCCTCCCGTAGAAGGTCGCCGTAGTCGGGGTCGTGCCGCGCCGCGGGGATCTGGGACAACGGGTTTTTCGCCGTGACCTTGCCGTTGCCGTCCACCCGGATGTGGGCCGCGGGCCCCTCGTGGTCCCGGATGTTCTCCAGGTCCTCCTTGGCCTTCTTGATGGCCAAGTACCCCTCTTCCAGGATCAGCTTCACACCCTTGGCCTCGGCCGCGGCATCCGCGAACTCCTTGGCCGTCTTGCCGATGAACGCCCTGGTGACCCCTGCGTTGACGCCCTCCCAGGAAGCTTTGTCCGCCTTTGCCTTCATCCCGTCGGTGGCGTCCGTGGCGAGAGTGTCCAGCTTCTTCGCCATCTCCGACCAGTCGTCGACAGCGGTCTTCAGCTTCGCCACCGGGGCGCCGATGATGTCCTCGTACTTCAGCATGGTGCGCGCTCCCCCGAGCCCTATTTCATGTATTCCGTGAGCACGGATATCCGCGTCAACTCGCCCTCGATCTTCACCTCGTCCTTGGCGTGCTGCGCCTTGCTGTAATCGAGGTGATTCGAAATCTGCGCGCAGGCGTCCAGCAGCGTCCTCAGGTGGGTCTGCCAGAAGTCATGCACCTTCAGCACGGCCGAACCGCTCACGAAGTTCCCGTTGATCAGCGCCGTCGCCGCGTCGAACGTGGAGGGACGGGCGATGTCGCCCTCCGCCGCCAGCCTACCCAGCAGGTCATACGCGTCATTGCCGATAGCGCCGAGGTCGTCCCGATTGACCACCAGGCCCTTCGCGCCACCACCACCTCCGCCACCGGTGGCCGGAGCGCTGTTGATCTGCATGGCAGTCCGCTCGGCCGCCGCCGCGCGCAGTTCGGCCCATTCTTGCTCGAACGTCACGAATTCCCCCAAGTCCATCCGGGCAGGCCACTCCACCGTACTCGCGCGGCCACCGACCTGATCGCCTGTCTCTAGTACCACCCGCCCACAAGGCGGCGGCCGGTAGTTGATTCCCCAAAGCCCGGACGACAACGATCGAATCCCAGCAGGGTCATGCCCCGTGGAACCGGACTCCCCGCCTGCCCGAAGCCGGCAGATGCGCCCCTCGTAGGACTCCGTCAGGTCTTCGGGTTCGGCCTCTTCCTGGGCATGGCGGATGGACGGACGCACATGAAGCGAACCGTTTCCGGGTGAAGTTGGCGTTGTACGTGGCTGATGTGTCCGCCTCGGTGCCACGCAAGGACCAGCGGGCCAAGGACGACTGCTACCTGCGGGGACTGATGCCGGACGGCCGCCGCAAGTCGATCCAGGCCATGGCCGTTAGTCTGCCGGACGGCAACGAACAGAACCTGCAGCACAGTTCGTGAACCAGTCCACCTGGGACCCGATGCCGGTGCAGCGGCGGATCCGTGAGCGCATGCTGCCGCTGGTCTAAGCGGCGGCCTGGGTCATCGACGACGTGTCAGTACCCAAGGACGGCCGGATGTCGGCCGGGGTGGCTCCGAAGCACTGCGGAGCCCTGGGCGAACGTGCCAACTGCCAGGTCGTGGTCAGCGTCCACGCCGCCAGTGACACCGCCTCCTGCCCGCTGCAGTGGCGGCTGGCTCTGGACATGCTCGACACGCTGGCCGGCTGGGACATAAGCCCGCCCGTGGTCGTGGCTGATGCCGCCTACGGCACCAACGCCCACCTGCGGGCCGGCCTGGCCCAGCGGGGAATCGACTACATGTCGGCCGTCCGCGCGGACGTGAGTGCCCACCCGTTCGACGTCCAGCGCGTGGCTCCGGACCGCAAGGGCCCCGTCGACTGCCGCACCACGACGGATGCGGCTGATTTCCGCAGCGATCGTCCGTGCCTCGTCCAGGCTGGTAACCGCGCCGCACGGGCCTCCAGGTCACGGAGCCGGGCGACCGTCTCCGGCCTGCGGGCTATGGCCACCTCCACGGCCCAGCCCTGCACGAAGTTCCGCAACGGCGTCGCGGAGACACTGAGCCGGACGGCCAGAGCCGGCGACTCGTCGATGACCCTCTGCCATCAGATGCATTCGCCGGGAGCAGGGCTTCACAGCACCCCGCAGGAGCACCGTTCCTGGTGGGCAACAGCTCCGCGCAGAGCCGCCAGCCCTCTGCCCACCGGCGGTCCGAGCGTCATATGAGCGTCAAGATCTTCCACAAGTCGACTCTCCTTCATCCCCACGCGGGTCTCGGCAGTGGAAAACCGCAGGTGAGGGACTGAGCTGCCGTCCGACCTGTTGGACACGGCAAAACAGGTCGAGAGCCGACCCGGAATAGAGAACCTGCAGGTCAGGCACCCTTGCCGACAGGCTCCAGAATCGCAACGCACTCCACATGATGCGTCATCGAAAACATGTGGAACAAAAACATGTGGAGGGAAATGGCAGGTCAGAGCTCTGTGCTCCACATCGGACACGGTGTCGATGTGCATTACGTGCAGAGTGGGCGGTACATGCAAAATGTTGACGCTCAATTTGCTGCCCAAACGTCACTGCGCACGCTCGCGGGCCCGGCGGGCGTGGCGGACGCCAGCCCCTTCGGCGTCAGTGTGATCACCCGTGCCTGCGACGACCAGACGGGAAAGCCTTGGGGAGACCAGGTCCGCTGGGCTCAGCCGACGAGGCGGAGGCGGCCGACTGGGGTGGGAGCCACGCCGAGGTGTTCGAGCAGTAGCCCTTCCCGGGTGGACCAGGGGCAGATCTCGACGCTCTTGGCCCCGCAGGCTTCCATGAGGGACTGGGCGATCAAGGCTCCGGCCAGGGACTGCTCGGCGCGGTGCCGGGAGATGCCCGGCAGCTTGGCACGGTGGGACGGTGCCGCGTCGGCCAGCAAGCAGACCGACTTGCGCAGTTGGGGCAGCGTCAACCGCCGTCTTGTGCGCGGTGTCCTGCCCTGGGCGGCGGCGAGCCGGGCGAGCTGTTCGAAGGTCTTGGAGCTGGCCAACACCCGCCCTCCTGGCTCGGCCTGCGGCAGGCCGGGGACGGCTTCCAGGGACCGGCGGAGGTGCTGCCGGACCTCCTCCAGGCAACGTCGGGACGGTACTGTGCCGCCGGGAAGCCAGTCCCGGGTGATCCGGCGGGCACCCAGCGGCAGCGAGTGGACGACGCGGGGTTGGTCTCCGGTGCCGGAGGCGATCTCCAGGGTGCCGCCGCCGATGTCCAGGACCAGCAACTGCCCAGCCGTCGGGCCGGCCCACTGGCGGGCTGCCACGTAGGCCAACCGCGCCTCCTCCTCGCCGGTCAGCACGCGCAGGCGGGTGCCGGTGGTGCGGGCCACTCGCGCGATGATCTCGTCACGGTTGGGCGCGTCCCGGATGACGGAGGTCGCGAACGCGAACACTTCCGGTCCACGCGGACGCGGATCGGCGGCGACGGCCTCGGCCACAGCCCGCTCGACACTCTTCATGCCGACGTTGTCCAGACGCCCCTTGCGGTCGAGGGTCTCGTGCAGTCTCAGCCGAACCTTGCGGGAGAACACCGGCTCCAGCACCGTATCCGGACGCCGCCGCACCACCGTCAGCAGAGCACTGTGACACCCGACATCGAGCACACCTGCCTGCCGCATCCCATCGCCTCCCCCTGGCCCCCGCGCTCGACCCAACCGGCTCTTTCTCCCATCCCCCGACACCAGACACTCATCGACGACAGCACGACGGGGACTCCGAGCCAGCATGTAAGCATACCGTCACCGCCCGCGCACCCTCCGCCCAGGCCCACAGTGATGGAGCGGAGATACGTGAGCTCCGAAATGAAGACCAGGGGCACACCGCCGCCATCGGGGCATCAGGCGCCACGCGAACGCCTCATGGGGGAGGCGCTGTCCCGCGGCTGCGGTGACAACGGTCGGCCGCTCAACACGACCACTACCGGGTCCCGTCAAACGCGCCGGTCCCGTCCTCACGGCCTCTCTGGGCGACAGAGTCGCATCGCTACCAACCTGGGCACCGATACCGCGCAAAACCGCAGATCAGAACGCCCAAGACGAGCAGCCGACCTACTCGACCTGAAGGGCTGACCAGAAACAGATCGAATCACCCAGCCATCGACGAAACCACAGGTCAGGAGCCCTTAGCGGCCGGCTCCAGAATTGCCACGCACTCCACATGATGCGTCATCGGAAACAGATCGAACGCCCGCAGCATCCGCACCCGATACCCGCCCTCCTTGAAATACCCGAGGTCCCGCGCCAACGCCGCCGGGTCACAGGCCACATACGCGATCCGACGCGCTCCCAGCGACGCCATGTGCTGGACGGTCTTCTTGCCCGCCCCGGCGCGCGGCGGGTCCAGGACGATCAGGTCGGCCTCGGTGATGCCCGTGCGCGGGAGCACGGCGTCGACCTTGCCCTGTTCGATCCGCACCCGGTCGAAGCCGGCGAGGTTGTGCCGGGCGTCCTCGACGGCGCGTTTGCCGGACTCGATGCCGAGGACGGCCCCCTTCTCGCCGACGCGGTCGGCGAGCGCTCCCGCGAACAGCCCCACCCCGCAGTAGAGGTCGAGCGCCGTGTCGCCCTTGCGGGGCAGCAGGCCCTGCATGACGGCCTTGACGAGGGTGTCGGCGGCCTTGGGGTGGACCTGCCAGAAGCCGCCGCTGCCGACGCGGTACGTGCGGTCGTCCGCGCGCTCGCGGACGAAGGGGCGCCCGTGGACGCGGTGGACGCCGCCGTCCTTCTCCTCGACCCGCATCACCGACACCGGCTTGTCCAGTTCCACCAAGGGCAGCCGCGCACCCGGCCGCGGCTCGAGGATGACCTGACGGTCCTGCGACCCCGTCGCCGCGATCGCGTCGATGGACGCCATACCCGTCCAGTCGCGCTTCTCGATGCCCAGCTCGCTCACCCCGGGCGCCGCGATCATGCAGTGGTCGATCGGCTCGACCTCGTGCGACCGGTGCCTGCGCAGACCCGCGCGGCCCGAGTCGTCCACCGCGTACTGCACCCGCGTACGCCAGGCCGGAACCTCGCCCGCCGGAACCTTGTCGCCCTCGGCCGGCATGACCGTGCCGTCCCAGCCCGCCTCCTCGGGCGTGAGGCCCGCGAGCCGCTGCAGCTGCTCGGCGATGACCTCGCCCTTGAAGCGGCGCTGGGCGCCCGGCTTGGCGTGCTGCCAGTCGCAGCCGCCGCAGCGGCCGGGGCCGGCGTAGGGGCAGGGGGCCTCGACGCGGTCCTTTGAGGCCGACAGGATCGAGACCGCGTCCGCCCGCAGGAAGCGCGCCCCCTCCTCGCCGTCGGTCACCCGCGCCACGACCCGCTCGCCGGGCAGCGTGTGCCGTACGAAGAGGACCTGGCCCTCGGACGTACGGGCGATGCAGTGGCCGCCGTGGGCGACGGGGCCGACCTCGACCTCGTACTCCTCCCCCACCAGCGATTTCTTGGGTTCTGCCTGCATGGTGGGGTGACTCCAGAAGAGAGAAAAGCGGAACGGCCGGACAACAGCCCACCAGTCTACGTGGGCGCTGTCCGGCCGTTGACCACGAGCGTCAGCCCTTGCTGGCCGAGGACTCCTTCGACGAGTCCTTCGGCCGCTCGTTCGCCGGACCACGCCGTACCGACCCCGGCGCGCTCCACTCCTGCCGCTTGCGCGCCCTCCGCTTCGCGACCTCGGAGGACTCCAGCTGGTAGGGCACGGAGGTCACCATGACGCCCGGCGTGAAGAGCAGCCGGCCCTTGAGCCGGAGCGCGCTCTGGTTGTGCAGCAGGTGCTCGTACCAGTGGCCGACCACGTACTCGGGGATGATCACCGACACCGCGTCGCGCGGGGACTCCTTGCGCAGACCCTTGACGTACTCGATGACCGGCCGGGTGACCTCGCGGTACGGCGAGTCGAGGACCTTCAGCGGTACGTCGATGCCGCGTCGGGTCCACTCCTCCTGGAGCGCCTTGGTCTCGGCCGCGTCGACGTTGACGCTGAGCGCCTCCAGGGTATGGGAGCGCATCAGCTTGGCGTAGGCGAGGGCGCGCAGGGTGGGGCGGTGGATCCTGGAGATCAGCACCACGGAGTGGACCCTGGACGGCCGTACGACGTCGTCGCTCGGGCCGTCGGGCGCTGCGATCTCCGCGGCGACCCGGTCGTAGTGCTTACGGATGGCCGTCATCGTCGCGTAGAAGATCACCATGCCCAGCAGGGCGACCCAGGCGCCGTGCGTGAATTTGGTGACGAGGACGACGATCAGGACCAGGCCGGTGAAGAAGGCGCCGAAGGTGTTGATCGCGCGGGAGCGGATCATGTGGCGGCGCTTGGCCGGGTCCTTCTCGGTGCGCAGATGGCGGTTCCAGTGCCGGACCATGCCCGTCTGGCTGAGGGTGAAGGAGACGAACACCCCGACGATGTACAGCTGGATCAGGCGCGTGGAGTCGGCGCCGTAGATCCACACGAGGAGCACGGCGGCGCCCGCGAGGAGCACGATGCCGTTGGAGAAGGCGAGGCGGTCGCCACGGGTGTGCAGCTGGCGCGGGAGGTAGCGGTCCTGGGCGAGGATCGAGCCGAGCAGCGGGAAGCCGTTGTAGGCGGTGTTGGCGGCCAGGAACAGCACGAGGGCGGTGGCGGCGGCCAGCAGGATGAAGAGGAAGGTGCCGTCACCGAAGACGGCTGCTGCGACCTGGGAGATCACCGGGTTCTGGACGTAGGAGTCACCGACCGGGGTGCCGTCGCGCAGCAGGTCGACCGCCGGGTTCTCGGCCATCCGTACATTGGTGACCATCGCCAGGCCGATGATGCCGCAGAACATGGTGACGGCGAAGAAGCCCATCAGGGCCAGCGTCGTGGCCGCGTTCTTCGACTTGGGCTTGCGAAAGGCGGGGACGCCGTTGGAGATCGCCTCGACGCCGGTGAGGGCGGCGCAGCCGGAGGAGAAGGCGCGCAGCATCAGGAAGACCAGCGCGAAGCCGGCGAGGCCCTGGTGCTCGGCCTTGATCTCCAGGCCCGCGGTGGGTGCCTTCATGGTCTCGTCGAGGACCAGTCCGCGGAAGGCGCCCCAGGCGATCATCACGAAGACGCCGACGACGAAGACGTACGTCGGGATCGCGAAGAGGTTCCCGGACTCCTTCACCCCGCGCAGGTTCATCAACGTCAGCAGCACGATGATGCCGATCGCGCACAGCACCTTGTGCTCGACGAAGAAGGGGATGGCCGAGCCGAGGTTCTCCACACCGGAGGAGATCGACACGGCGACGGTGAGGACGTAGTCGACGAGGAGCGCGCTGGCGACGGTGAGGCCGGCCTTGGGGCCGAGGTTGGTGTTCGCCACCTCGTAGTCGCCGCCGCCGCTCGGATACGCGTGCACGTTCTGCCGGTACGACGCCACCACGGTGAACATCAGCACGACGACCGCGACGGCGATCCAGGGGCTGAAGTGGTAGGCCGACACGCCCGCGATGGAGAGGACCAGCAGCACCTCTCCGGGTGCGTACGCCACGGACGAGAGCGGGTCGGAGGCGAAGACGGGGAGTGCGATGCGCTTCGGCAGGAGCGTTTCGCCCAGCCGGTCGCTGCGCAGAGCGCGCCCGATCAGAATCCGTTTGGGCACGTCGGTCAGTTTGGACACGCAGAGGATCGTAAGCGCCCCGACTGGTTCTGGGCACATCCGGGTGAAATCCCGGCGGGCCCTGGGGTGAAATCCCTCCGGCGGCGACTGCGAAGTGCGTCACGTCACGCATCCTCCGGTCTGATGGGCGGCGTCCTCACGTCTATATGACGAATCCCGTGACGTTCTCGTCCACCTCACTCTCTGGAGGCCCCATGCAGGCCGCGACCGCAGAGCTGATCGGCGCTCTCGCCTCCCTCGTCGGACTCGGCGTCCTGACGATGATCAGCGTCCGCCGTATCAGCCGACGTCGTCCCACGATGTGACCCGGGCCTGCACGGGGGTGCCCCCGGTGGACCGCACGTGTGTAGCTTGGGCGACGGTCTGAGACCCTGTTTTCGACGTTTCGGCTGAACAGTAGCTATTGACACCGGAAGGACGGTCGTGCACATCGTCATCATGGGCTGCGGGCGAGTGGGTTCCACCCTCGCCCAGACCCTGGAGCAACAGGGGCACACGGTCGCCGTGATCGACCAGGACCCCACGGCCTTCCGTCGTCTGGGCTCGGGTTTCGGCGGCCGCCGCGTCACCGGGGTCGGCTTCGACCGCGACACCCTGCGCGAGGCGGGCATCGAGGAAGCGGGCGCGTTCGCCGCCGTCTCCAGCGGTGACAACTCGAACATCATCGCCGCCCGCGTGGCCCGCGAGATGTTCGGCATCGAGAACGTGGCGGCTCGGATCTACGACCCCCGCCGCGCCGAGGTCTACCAGCGCCTGGGCATCCCCACGGTCGCCACGGTCCGCTGGACCGCCGACCAGATGCTCCGCCGGCTGCTGCCCTCCGGGGCGGAGCCACTGTGGCGCGACCCCACCGGCGGCGTCCAGCTCGCGGAGGTGCACGCCTCGTCGGCCTGGGTGGGCCACAAGATCAGCAAGATGCAGGAGGAGACCGGCGTCCGCGTCGCCTTCCTCACCCGCCTGGGCGAGGCGATCCTGCCGTCCTCGCAGACGGTGCTGCAGGAGGGCGACCTCGTGCACGTGATGATGCGGACGGACGACGTGGAGAAGGTCGAGGCGTCCTTCGCCGAGGGCCCCGACGAAGAGGGCGGTCACTGATGAGGGTCGCCATTGCCGGAGCCGGAGCGGTCGGCCGCTCGATCGCGGGCGAACTGCTGGAGAACGGCCACGAGATCCTTCTCATCGACAAGGCGCCGACCGCGATCTCGGTCGAGCGCGTCCCCCAGGCGGAGTGGCTGCTGGCCGACGCCTGCGAGATCACGTCCCTGGACGAGGCGGCGCTCCAGCGCTGCAACGTCGTCATCGCCGCGACCGGCGACGACAAGGTCAACCTGGTCGTCTCGCTGCTGGCGAAGACGGAGTACGGCGTCCCGCGCGTCGTCGCCCGCGTCAACAACCCCAAGAACGAGTGGCTGTTCAACGAGTCCTGGGGCGTGGACGTGGCCGTGTCGACCCCGCGTCTGATGTCGGCCCTGGTCGAGGAGGCCGTCAGCGTCGGCGACCTGGTCCGGCTCCTCCGCTTCAGCCACGGCGACGCGAACCTGGTCGAGCTGACCCTGCCGCCCGAGTCGGCCCTGGCCGGCACACAGGTGGGCGAGGTCGAGTGGCCGGAGGACACCTCCCTGGTCACCATCATCCGCGGTACCCGGGTCCTCACCCCCACCCCGGACGACTCCCTGGAGGCGGGCGACGAACTGCTCTTCGTGGCCGCCCAGGCCCGCGAGGAACAGTTGGAGGACCTGCTGTCGGTCCGCCGCGAGGACGCGACGAGCTGACGCGAGGGTCTACGACGTGAAGGGGCGCCCCGAAACTCGGGGCGCCCCTTCACACGTCCTGGCCGGTGTCTAGTCGGCCGACTGCGCGGCAGTCTTCCGCTCCTTCTCCGCGCGCTCCTCCGCCTCCATCTCCGCGAACACGTCGATCGGAGCCGGCGCCTTCGCGAGGAAGATCCAGGTCAGCCACACGGCGAGCAGGAACGGCGGGATCTTCAGGGCGATGAGCACCCAGCCCAGCTGTGTGGTGTCGGCCCACCAGTAGAGCGGGAAGAGGATCGCGCACTTGGCGAGCAGGATCGCGCCCCAGGCGTAACTCGCCTTCGCGTACGCCTTCTTGCGGCCGGGGTTCCGCTTCCGCCAGGACAGGTTCTCCTTGAAGACCGGGCCGAGCATCAGGCCGATC
Organism: Streptomyces sp. NPDC057474; assembly: GCF_042802555.1. Classification (NCBI taxonomy): domain Bacteria; kingdom Bacillati; phylum Actinomycetota; class Actinomycetes; order Kitasatosporales; family Streptomycetaceae; genus Streptomyces; species Streptomyces sp. NPDC057474. Next base: position 12,884 of record NZ_JBHVDX010000155.1, read on the forward strand.
AGCGGCACGCCGGCCAGTGTCGTGATGATGTACGCGAGCCCGAGGCCCAGCGTGTACAGCATGCCCGGCAGATAGAAGTCCTTGGCGTTGCCGGTCATCATCGCGAAGACCACGCCGAAGGCGACTCCGAAGACACCGCTGAAGGCGTGCTTGACGGTGTCCTTCATGACGAGCCGCACCACGACCAGCAGGACGGAGACGCCGAGAGCCGCGAGAGCCGCCGCGTGCAGGTCCTTGTTGATCGTGAAGATGGAGACGAAGAGAAGGCCCGGGAGCACGGTCTCGACCATGCCGCGCACGCCGCCGAACGCCTCGAACAACGCGGCCTCGGTCACCGCCCTGGAGTCGTGCGAGCCGTCCTGTCCGCCCTCGGCGTCCTGGACGCCTCGCTGGGCGTCTTCCGTCGGCTTGTCGAGCGACGTCACCGGCTACTCCCGTCCGAGCGGTCTGAGTTCGTACTTCGGATTGAACAGCACCCTACGGCCCCGGCTCATCGAGATCCGGCCGGATGCGATCAGCTTGCGCCCCGGCTCTATCCCGACGATGGAGCGCCTGCCCAGCCAGACCACGTCCAAGGCGGCCGAACCGTCGAACAGCTCGGCCTCCAGGGCCGGGACACCGGCCCGGGGGCGCAGCGTGACCGTGCGCAAGGTACCAGTAACCGTCACTATCTGTCGGTCGTGGCAGTCACATATGCGCGTGCAGCCCGCGGTGTCCGCGTCCTCGCGCAGCTCCTCCGACTCCAGGTCCGTCTGGGACGAGGAGAGCCGGTCGAGCATGCGCCGGAACCGGCCCGCCGGCTTCTCGGAACGAGGAACAGCACTCATGACAAAAAGCGTACCGGGGCCCGCCGACAGTTCTGCACCCCCGTACGTCGGCCTCCGCCCACTTCTCGACGTCTCACTTCTCGAACCGGTACCCCATCCCCGCCTCGGTGATGAAGTGCCGGGGCCGCGAGGGGTCGCCCTCCAGCTTGCGCCGCAGCTGGGCCATGTAGACCCGGAGGTAGTTGGTCTCCGTCCCGTACGACGGCCCCCAGACCTCCTGGAGCAACTGCTTCTGGCTGACCAGGCGCCCGGTGCTGCGGACGAGCACCTCCAGGAGGTGCCACTCGGTGGGGGTCAGCCGGACGTCCCTGCCGTCCCGGTTCACCTTCTTCGCGGCCAGGTCCACGGTGAAGTCGTCGGTCTCCACGATCACGTCGCCCTCCTCGCCCCCGACGGGCTCGGCGCGGCGGACGGCGGCGCGCAGCCGGGCGAGCAGCTCGTCCATGCCGAAGGGCTTGGTGACGTAGTCGTCGGCGCCCGCGTCGAGGGCCTCGACCTTCTCGTCGGAGGAGTGCCGGGCCGACAGGACGAGGATCGGTACCCGGGTCCAGCCGCGCAGTCCCTTGATCACCTCGACGCCGTCCATGTCGGGCAGCCCGAGATCGAGGACGACGACGTCGGGGTGGCGGGCGGCTGCGAGTTCGAGGGCGGTCGCACCGTCGTGGGCCGCGTCGACCTCGTACTTGCGGGCCTTCAGGTTGATCACGAGCGCGCGGACGATCTGCGGCTCGTCGTCGACCACGAGCACCCGGGTCATGTGGTTCGCCTCTCTGCCGATGTGGCCGTGCCGACCGGTGCGACCGTGTCCGCCGACGGGGCCGTCTCCGCGGACGGGGCTGTGTCGGCCCCGGAGCCGCTCTCCGCGGTCCGCACCGTGAGCACCATGGTGAGTCCTCCGCCGGGTGTGTCCTCGGCGTCGAGCGTGCCGCCCATGGCCTCGGCGAAGCCGCGGGCGACCGCGAGCCCCAGCCCCACGCCGGTCCCGCGCGGGGCGTCGCCGTAGCGCTGGAAGGGGGCGAAGATGCGGTCCTTGGCCTCGTCGGGGACGCCGGGGCCAAGATCGGTGACCCGGACCTCGACGCGGCCGCCGAGGGCGCTGGCGGAGATCTGGACGGGTGTGCCGGGCGGGCTGTACTTGACGGCGTTCTCGACGATGTTGGCGACCGAGCGCTCCAGCAGCCCGGGGTCGACGGCGACCATGGGCAGGCTCTCGGGGATCTCCAGCCCGACGCTGCCCTCGGGGACGCCGCCTAGGGCCATCGGCACCACCTCGTCGAGGTCGATCTCGCGGATCAGCGTGGTGACCGTGCCGGTCTGCAGGCGGGACATGTCGAGGAGGTTGCCCACGAGGTGGTCGAGCCGGTCGGCGCCGTCCTCGATCCCTTCGAGGAGTTCGGCCTGGTCCTCCTCCGACCAGGCCACGTCGTCGGAGCGCAGGGACGAGACGGCGGCCTTGATACCGGCCAGCGGGGTGCGCAGATCGTGGCTGACTGCGGCGAGCAGCGCGGTGCGGATGCTGTTGCCCTCGGCCAGTTCCTTGGCCTGGTCGGCTTCCTGCTGGAGGCGTCGGCGGTCCAGTACGACGGCGGCCTGGGCGGCGAACGCGGCCAGCACCCGGCGGTCCTCGGCGGGCAGGACGCGCCCGGAGAGGGCGAGCGCCATGTGGTCACCGACCGGAATGTCCACGTCCGCGCCCTCCGGACGGTCCACCTGCCGGGGGCCCACGCTGCCCGCGCAGGTCCACGGGTCCACGTCGCTCTCGCGCTCCAGGAGGGCCACCGACTCCATCCCGAAGGTCTCGCGGACCCGTTCGAGCAGCGCCTCCAGGCTGGTCTCCCCGCGCAGCACGCTGCCCGCGAGGAAGGACAGGATCTCCGACTCGGCGCGCAGCCGGGCCGCCTGATGGGTGCGCCGGGCCGCGAGGTCCACCACGGACGCCACCGACACCGCGACTCCTATGAAGACCGCTATGGCGACGACGTTCGTCGGGTCGTCGACCGTCAGGGTGTGCACCGGCGGGGTGAAGAACCAGTTGAGCAGCAGCGAGCCCAGCACGGCGGCGGCCAGGGCGGGCAGCAGACCCCCCAGCAGGGCCGCGGCCACCGTCACCGACAGGAACAGCAGCATGTCGTTGGCGAGACCCAGGTCGGTCTCGAAGTTGGCCAGCAGCAGCGCCAGCAGGACCGGGCCGGCCGTCCCGACCAGCCAGCCCCAGATCATCCGGGCCCGGCCGAGCCGGGCGCCCCGGGCGACAGGCAGCCCGCGTCCCTTGCCCGCCTCGTCATGGGTGATCAGGTGGACGTCCAGGTCGGGTCCGGAGTCCCGGGCGACGGTCGCGCCGACGCCCGGCCCGAACACGTACTGCCAGCTCTTGCGCCGCGAGACCCCGAGCACGATCTGGGTGGCGTTGACCCCGCGCGCGAAGGCCAGCAGCGCGGCCGGGATGTCGTCGCCGACGACGTGGTGGAAGGTGCCGCCGAGGTCCTCGACGAGGGTGCGCTGAACGGCGAGTTCCTTGGGCGAGGCGGAGGTCAGCCCGTCGCTGCGGGCGATGTACACGGCCATGACCTCGCCGCCCGCGCCCTTCTCGGCGAGCCGGGCGGCCCGCCGGATCAGGGTCCGCCCCTCCGGGCCGCCGGTCAGCCCGACCACGATCCGCTCGCGCGAGCCCCAGATTTTCGACACCTGGTGCTCGCTGCGGTACGCATTGAGGTACTCGTCGACCCGGTCGGCCACCCACAGCAGCGCCAGCTCCCGCAGCGCGGTCAGGTTCCCGGGCCGGAAGTAGTTCGACAGGGCCGCGTCGACCTTGTCCGGCTGGTAGATGTTGCCGTGCGCCATCCGCCGCCGCAGCGCCTGCGGCGACATGTCGACCAGCTCTATCTGGTCGGCCCGCCGCACCACCTCGTCGGGGACGGTCTCGCGCTGCCGTACGCCCGTTATCGACTCGACGACATCTCCGAGCGACTCCAGGTGCTGGATGTTGACGGTCGATACCACGTCGATGCCGGCCGCGAGCAGTTCCTGGACGTCCTGCCAGCGCTTGTCGTTGCGGGAGCCGGGCACATTGGTGTGGGCCAGTTCGTCCACGAGGGCCACCCGGGGCCGCCGGGCCAGGACGGCATCCACGTCCATCTCGGTGAAGACCGCGTCCCGGTACTCCAGCTCCCGGCGCGGGATCTGGTCCAGCCCGTGCAGCATCACCTCGGTGCGCGGCCGGCCGTGGTGCTCCACGAAGGCCACCACGCAGTCGGTACCGCGTTCGATCCGGCGGTGCGCTTCGGACAGCATCGCGTACGTCTTGCCGACGCCCGGTGCCGCACCGAGGTAGATCCGAAGCTTCCCGCGTCCCATGGCCCCATTGTCTTCCCGTGACCGCCGCCTACGCAGCGTCGACCTTACGGCCAATAATCACGGCAAAGGGGACATGAGACGGACCTGAGCCGCTCTTTGACACAACCCTGACGCACCCCCTGACGCACGCCACCCCTGAATGGACGGCGCACATGACAAAGGGCCGCACCCCACCAAGGAGTACGGCCCATACACGGCTCGGTACAGCGCCCCGCAAGGGGCAAGGGGGACTGGCGACCAGCCCTCACGCACCCGCAGGTGCCGTACGGCCTTGCCAAGCCGAGTGCTCAGCGGACCTCGGTGATCTCCGGCCCGCGCTGCAGCTGCCCCATGCCGCCGGAGAAGCGGGAACCGGCCTGCTCCTCCTGCTGGACAGCCTCGGGGACCATCTGCGCGTCGTTCGGCAGCTTCAGGACGATCGGGTCGCGCGGAGCCATGGGGCCCTCGCCGCGGACGACGACCGTGTCCCGGAAGATCTGCTCCAGCAGTCCGGCGGTCTGCGGCTCCACCGCGCCCCGGCCGGAGATCACCCCGCGCAGGAACCAGCGGGGCCCGTCCACACCGACGAACCGGACGACCTGGAAGCCGCCCGTGCCGTCCGGCAGCTGCACCGGCACCTGCGCACGGAGCTCCCAGCCGAGCGGACCCTCGACCTCGTCGATGACACCGCCCTGCTGGGTGATGCCGGAGGCGATCTCCTCGCGGACCTCGCCCCAGATGCCCTCGCGCTTGGGCGCGGCAAAGGCCTGCAGCTGGACCGCGCTGTCGCGGAGCACGACGGTCGCCGCGACGATCGCGTCGCCCGCGACCTCGACGCGCAGTTCCATGCCGTCGACTCCGGGCACGAAGATGCCGCCGAGGTCCACCCGGCCCTCGCCGGGCTCGCGCACCTCGGTGCTGTCCCACGGCCCGTCCGGCCGCGGCTCGGGCTCGAGCCGTACACGCTCGCGCTCGCCCTCGTCCGCCTCAGTGTCGACGTCCCCAGCGACGCCGTCGACCTGCTCGGCCTCGCTCGCCGCGTCCGCCGCGTCCTCAGCGGAACCCTTCTTCTTGCGACGTCCGAACACGTCACTGTCCTTCCCGGTCGGATACGACCGAAGCGTATCGATTCCCACCCGTTGCCACCCATGGTCCGCCCACGGCGGCATGACCGCCGGTGGACCCGAAGCCCCCCTCGGCCCGCGCCGAGTCGGGAAGCTCCGCCACCTCCTGGAAGCGCACCTTCTCGACCTGCTGGACGACCAGTTGGGCAATCCGGTCGAAGCGCTCGAACCGCACGGCTTCATGCGGGTCGAGATTCACCACGATCACCTTGATCTCCCCACGGTACCCGGCATCAACCGTCCCCGGGGCATTCACCAGAGCGACGCCGCAGCGGGCGGCGAGACCGGACCGTGGGTGCACGAAGGCCGCGTACCCCTCCGGGAGCGCGATGGACACTCCCGTGGGAAGTACGGCCCGTTCGCCCGGCTTCAACTCCCGGCTCTCCGTGGTGCGCAGATCGGCGCCGGCGTCACCGGGCTGCGCGTAGTCCGGCAGCGGCACGTCGGGGTCGACGCGCCAGATCAGGACGTCGAGAGGGGTACGGCCGCCGCTCACGGGTTCACCTCGAAGGCACGGGCCCGCCGGACCTGGTCCGGGTCGTTCATGGCCGCCTGGATCTCCTCGTCGCGGCCGTGGTCGATGAAGTGGTCGACCTTGACCTCGACGAAGAGCGCGTCGGCGCGGACGGCCAGCGGGCCCTCGGGGCCTCCGATGCGTCCCTCGGCGGTCGCGAAGATCTTCCGCCCTGCCACCGCCGTCACCTCGGCCCTCAGGTGCAGCACGGTGTCGACGGGGACGGGCCGCAGGAAGTCGGTCTCCAGCCGCCCGGTCACCGCGATGGTGCGCAGCAGCCAGGTGAGGGAGCCAAGGGTCTCGTCGAGGGCGCTGGCCAGGACTCCGCCGTGCGCGAGGCCCGGAGCCCCCTGATGCGCGGGCCGTACGGTGAACTCGGCGGTGAGAGTGACGCCCTCACCGGCCGTCGCCTCCAGATGCAGCCCGTGGGGCTGCTCGCCACCACAGCCGAAACACTGCCCGTAGTGCGCGCCGAGCGACTCACCGGGGGCGGGTGCCTCGGGATGCCGTACGGGCGCCGTGGCGTCCGCCGGGGGTCGCAGGGCCGCGGAAGTACCTCTCACAGGCGCAGACCTTACCCGTCCGTCAGCGTCCGGCCATCGCCCCTACGGGCAGGGTTTCCCCTCGGACGCCCCTATTCCGGGGCCGGAGGGCCCACGTGCCAAGCTTGACGCCATGCAGCTCTCCGCCTCGCCGTACGAAGAACGCCTCACCGCTCCCCGCACCTGGTGGCTCGTCTGCTTCCTGGTCGGCGTCTCGATGGCCCTCATCCTGCTGCCCTTCGGCACGCTCCCCCTGCTGGGCGGGCTCGCCGGCGGCACCGCGGTCGCGGCGGTCGTCACCAGTTCCTACGGCTCGGTCCGCATCCGCGTCGTCGGTGACTCGCTGATCGCGGGCGAGGCGAAGATCCCGGTGAGCGCCCTGGGCGAGCCGGAGATCCTCGACCGCGAGGAAGCCCAGGCCTGGCGCACACACAAGGCCAACCCCCACGCCTTCATGCTCCTGCGTGCCTACATCCCCACCGCCCTGCGCATCCCGATCACCGACCCGGCCGACCCGACCCCGTACGTGTACCTGTCGACGAGGGAGCCGGAGCGTTTGGTGGCGGCCCTGGCGGCGGCGAAGACGGCCGCGTAACGCGGCTCGTCACTCGGCGGCGGAACAGCCCGGCGGGCGGCGGTGTAACGCCCGGCGGGCGACGCGGTTTTCTCGCCGAACTCTTACCGCCGAGAAATTTCGTTTTTGCCGCAGCGGTGATCAGCCACGACGGCCCAATTCCGGCGGTGCCGAACTCGGGCGCGCCTGCTCGACGGACCAGGGGCGCCCGACAACTCCCGGTCAGCCCCCGCCGAGTTCCTTCGGCAGCTCCCCCACCCGCAGTGGATCGACCGGCTTCTCCAGCGGCGGAAGTTCGGGCAACGCCTCCCACGGCACCTGCGTTTGCCGCAGATCCTTACGGATCCGTTCCGCGAGGTGTTTGGTGTCCCGACGGTTCATGACCGCCCCGACCGCGGCCCCGACCAGGAACGGCATCAGGTTCGGCAGATTCCGCACCATCCGTTTCATGATCTGCTGCCGCAGCTGCCGCTTCAGCTGCCCGCCGAGCGCCGAGTTGATCGTCGAGGGCCTGGTCACGTCGATGCCGCGCTCACCCGACCAGGAGTCCAGGTAGGCAGTGCTGCGCTGCCGCAGATTCCCGGGCGGCCGCGACCCGTACACCTCGTGCAGCTCGGCGATGAGCTTCAGCTCGACAGCGGCGACCCCGGTGATCTCGGCGGCCAGCTCCGCGGGCATGGCGGGCGGCGCCGGCAGCATCGCGGCGGCCCCGACCCCCGCGCCCACCGTGGAGGACGCGTTGGCGGCCCCCGCGACGAGCTTGTCGGCGATCTGCTCGGGCCCCAGCCCCGGGAACTGGGCGCGCAGGGCCGCGAGGTCGCGTACGGGGATCCGCGGGGCGATCTCGATGACACGGTCGGTGATGTACGCGAGGCCCGCTCTGGCCCCGTCACCGCTCTTGCGGGCCCCGACCATGAGGCCCTGTTTCAGTCCGTCCCGGACGACGGCCGCGCGCCGTCCGGCGACCGGCGCCGGAGTGTCCACCGGTACGGGCAGGCGTCCCTGCTCATCCGTGGCGCCCCCCGAGGCCATGTCGGACGCACGTTCGAGCGAGGCCGCTCCCTGGTCGGAGGAGCCCCGCTCGTCGTCACGCACGCCGTCGGAGCCGTCGTACGGCCCCGGGTCCGCCCCCTTGCGGGAGCGGCGCTTCCAAGGAGGGGTCGAGCCAGTCACGGCCGACCCTGCCTCAGTCGCAGTCGCGGCAGATCGGCTGACCGTTCTTCTCGCGGGCCAGCTGGCTGCGGTGGTGCACCAGGAAGCAGCTCATGCAGGTGAACTCGTCCTGCTGCTTGGGCAACACCCGGACGGCCAGCTCCTCGTTCGAGAGGTCGGCCCCGGGCAGTTCCAGGCCTTCGGCGGCCTCGAACTCATCTACATCCACGGCGGAAGTCGACTTGTCATTCCTGCGAGCCTTGAGCTCTTCCAGGCTGTCCGAGTCGACGTCGTCGTCGGTCTTGCGTGGGGTGTCGTAATCCGTTGCCATGTCGCGCTCTCCCCCTCTGGGTGTCTGCGGTGTCTCCAGCGCACGTAACGCGTGAGAGGCCGGACTTGTGCCCGACCTGAGGCGGAGATTTTGCCTCACATCAAGGTCTGTTACTCAATCGACACCCAACCGGACTCCTCAAGAGTGATCGGCTTGGATGGCGAACGGGACCGTACACGGTCCTGAGGCTGTATTCAAAGGCGCTTCAGCATGTACTTCCCGTGATCTCAACTCCTGAAAACCCGGATTTTCCCGGCTTTCCGACAGCCACATGATCACGCTCGGTAGATGGCCGGAAATTCGCCCATGTGATCGATCACACATTGATCGCGCGCGACCGTTTCGATCAGGTGCCCGGGAAATTCCGCGCAAAGCGAACACGTCCCAGGAACCGGGGGTCATTTTCTCAGACGGGAAGGGTCACCCGCATCACGAGCCCGCCTCCCTCACGTGGCCGGGCGGCGATGTGGCCGCCGTGCGCGCGGGCCACCGACCGGACGATCGACAGGCCGAGGCCCACACCCTTGTCGCTTCCCGTGCGCTCCGTACGCAGCCGCCGGAACGGCTCGAAAAGGTTGTCGATCTCGTACGCCGGGACCACGGGACCGGTGTTCGTGACCACGAGAACCGCCTGTCCGTGCTGGAGCTCCGTCGTGACTTCTACCCAGCCGCCCGCGCCCTGCACGTTGTGCCGGACAGCGTTCTGGACGAGGTTCAGGGCGATCCGCTCCAGCAGCACGCCGTTGCCCTGGACGACCGCGGGGGCCCGCTCGCCGCGGATTTCCACCTTCCTGGTGTCCGCCTCGGAGCGCACCTGGTCGATGGCCTGGGAGGCGACCTCGGCGAGGTCCACGGGCTTGCGCTCGACGATCTGGTTGTCGCTGCGGGCGAGCAGCAGCAGACCCTCGACGAGCTGCTCACTGCGCTCGTTGGTGGCCAGCAGCGTCTTGCCCAGCTGTTGCAGCTCGGCCGGGGCGTTGGGATCGGAAAGGTGAACTTCGAGGAGTGTGCGGTTGATCGCGAGTGGTGTTCTCAGCTCGTGCGAGGCGTTCCCGACGAACCGTTGCTGGGCCGTGAAGGCCCGTTGGAGCCGCTCCAGCATGTCGTCGAAGGTGTCCGCCAGCTCCTTCAGCTCGTCGTCCGGACCGTCCAGCTCGATACGGCGGGAAAGGTCGGAGCCGGCCACCGCACGCGCGGTCCGGGTGATCCGGCCGAGCGGCGCGAGCACGCGGCCCGCCATCGCGTACCCGAAGGCGAACGCGATCACGGCGAGCCCGAGCAGTGCCAGCAGGGAGCGGCTGAGCAGGGTGTCCAGGGCGACCTGGCGCTGGTGGTCGATGCAGGCCGCGATCGCCGCGTTGAAGTCGGTGAGCGGCACGTTGGTGGAATCGGCGTCGACGGCGGGGCACTGCTCGCTGGAGACACTGATCTTGTCGCCGCCCACGATCTTGAACAGCGGCTGGTTGCCCGTGGTGATCGCCTGGGCGGCCAGCAGGTAGATGATCGACAGCAGCAGGATCCCGGCGATCAGGAACATGCCGCCGTACAGCAGCGTGAGCCGTATCCGGATGGTCGGGCGCAGCCACGGGAGTGGGTTCTGCGGTCTCCTGGGGTCCCAGGTGGGCTTCGGGGGCGCCAGCGGGGGCGCGGGGGTCGTGGCCACGGCGGATCAGATCCGGTAGCCGGAGCCGGGCACGGTGACGATGACCGGTGGTTCGCCGAGCTTGCGGCGCAGCGTCATGACCGTCACGCGCACGACGTTGGTGAACGGGTCGGTGTTCTCGTCCCATGCCTTCTCCAGGAGCTGCTCCGCCGAGACGACGGCGCCCTCGCTGCGCATCAGCACCTCCAGGACCGCGAACTCCTTGGGCGCGAGCTGGACCTCCTTGCCGTCGCGGAAGACCTCGCGGCGGTTGGGGTCGAGCTTGATGCCGGCGCGCTCCAGGACGGGCGGCAGCGGCACGCTCGTGCGCCGGCCGAGGGCCCGTACGCGTGCGATGAGCTCGCTGAACGCGAACGGCTTGGGCAGATAGTCGTCGGCGCCGATCTCCAGGCCCTCGACGCGGTCGCTGACGTCGCCGGACGCGGTGAGCATCAGCACGCGCGTGGGCAGGCCGAGCTCGACGAGCTTGCGGCAGACGTCGTCGCCGTGGACGAGGGGAAGGTCCCGGTCGAGGACGACCACGTCGTAGTCGTTGACGCCGATGCGTTCCAGGGCGGCCGCACCGTCGTACACGACGTCGACGGCCATGGCCTCCCGGCGCAGTCCGGTGGCCACCGCATCGGCGAGCAGTTGCTCGTCCTCGACGACGAGTACGCGCACGTCGCTTGTCCTTCCTGTGTCCACCCGCGTAGCGCGCTACAGGCGCACACGGGCAGTGGTGTTCGTGGGTGTGTGACCTCCATCCTGCCTTTTTCGGCCGTAAGTCGGCTGTAAGGCGACCCATGGACAGGAAGGGCGAGGGCGCGCGGCCGGGAATGCGGGATTTTTTCGTCCGGTTGAGGTTTCCGTCCGAGAGACCGGGGGGAGGACGGCTTTACACCCCGCGATCACGCTCTGCTTGTGCCGCACCACCATGCGGTACGCAGCGATCCGCTTTTCCGCAGAGCGGGCGTGGGTGTCCGGCACCGTCGCCGCCCGGCCAGGGCAGCGCTGGGCATCCACAGGAGACGTGATCGCCCCTTCCGAACGGCACACCCCCGTGCCATCGACCCACGACCCAGGACGAGGGGGCGCAGCATGGACGCATTCACCGCAGGACTTCTGCAGCGCATAAGGGCGACCGAGTCCGACCTGACCAGGGCTCGCGACGAGGGCGACGACTTCCTCGTCGAGGTGGAGCAGGGCGAACTCGACGACCTGCGCCGCCTCGCCGCCGATCACGGTGTGGAGGTCGGCGCGTACAGCGTCTGATCGACAGCCCATACGCACGACAGCGGGACCCCGGCAGATCCAGGCC
>NZ_JBHVDX010000156.1:0-24197 GCF_042802555.1 Streptomyces sp. NPDC057474
ACGAGGACGAGTCCTCGTCGGCCGCCCCGCTCAGAGCCTGCCCTCACCCCGCGGGTGGTCACACCCCGGAGGAGACCTCCGACTTGTCGGCGGCGTCAGCTTTTCCCTCTTCGGCCTCCAGCGCCTTGTTGCGGCGCACCGAGGACCAGAAGGACCAGGCGATCAGGATGACACCGATGGAGCCGGTGATGAACTCGTTGATCTCGTACTGGATGGTGACGAGGAGGATCGCGGCGAGGGCGCCGATCGCGTAGTGCGCGCCGTGCTCCAGGTACACGTAGTCGTCGAGGGTGCCCTGACGGACCAGGTACACGGTCAGCGACCGGACGTACATCGCGCCGATACCGAGGCCCAGCGCCATCAGGACGATGTCGTTGGTGATGGCGAAGGCGCCGATGACACCGTCGAAGGAGAACGACGCGTCCAGGACCTCCAGGTAGAGGAACATGAAGAACGCGGCCTTGCCCGCGAGGGCCACGGCCGAACGTGGCTTGCCCTCGCGTTCCGCCGCCTCCTCCTCCTCGTGCTCGCGCTCCTCCTCTTCCTCCAGCTTGTTCTCGAAGAAACCGGAGAGACCGCCGACGACGAGATAGGTGATGAGACCCGCGAGACCGGAGATCAGAACGGTCTGCGCCTTGTCGACATGGGCGCCGCCGTGCTGGTGGGCCTGGGTCGCGAAGGTCATCGAGGTGATCAGCAGGACGATCATCGCGATACAGGCCGACAGCATGTCGATCTTGCCGAGCTTGGACAGCGGACGCTCCAGCCAGCCCAGCCACTTGATGTCCCGGTCCTCGAAGATGAAGTCCAGGAAGATCATCAGCAGGAACATACCGCCGAAGGCCGCGATCGACGGGTGGGCGTCGGTCACGTACTGCTGGTACTGGTCCTTGTCGGTGAGCGCCAGGTCGACGGCCTCGATCGGACCCATTTTGGCGCTGATGGCGACGATGACGACAGGGAAGACCAGCCGCATACCGAAGACGGCGATCAGGATGCCGACGGTGAGGAAGATCTTCTGCCAGAAGGCATTCATCTTCTTCAGGATCCCGGCGTTGACCACCGCGTTGTCGAACGACAGCGAGATCTCCAGGACGGACAGGATCGCGACGACGCCGAACGCCGCCCATCCGCCGTAGAGAACCGCTGCAACCAAGCCGAGCGCGGTGACCGCGAACGACCAGCCGAAGGTTTTCAGAACCACTGGCTACCCAATCGTGTGTGTACGGGGTTCCCCCGCGCCGCGCGCGGCTTTACGAACTTTTGAACCCGAAGTCTAGTCGGGTACCCCTCGCACCCCACACGGCCCCGGCTTTTGCGCTTATAGCGCTACGAGACGTTCACACCGAAGTCGAGTGCGATGCCTCGCAGACCGGACGCGTACCCCTGTCCCACCGCTCGGAACTTCCACTCGCCGCCGTAGCGGTAGACCTCGCCGAAGATCATCGCGGTCTCCGTGGAGGCGTCCTCGGAGAGGTCGTAACGGGCGAGTTCCTGGCCGTCGGCCTGGTTGACGACGCGGATGAAGGCGTTGCTGACCTGGCCAAAGGCCTGGCCGCGGTTCTCGGCGTCGTGGATGGAGACCGGAAAGACGATCTTGTCGACGGTGGCCGGCACCCGGGAGAGGTCGATGATCAGCGACTCGTCGTCGCCGTCGCCCTCACCGGTGAGGTTGTCGCCGGTGTGCTCGACCGAGCCGTCGGGACTCTTGAGGTTGTTGTAGAAGACGAACCACTCGTCCCCCAGCACCCGGCCGCCCTGGCACAGCAGTGCGCTGGCGTCGAGGTCGAACGGGGCTCCGGTGGTGGTCCGAACGTCCCAGCCGAGCCCGACCAACACTTGAGTGAGGTTCGGCGCGGCCTTGGAGAGGGAGACATTTCCTCCCTTGGCGAGTGTGACGCCCATGGTGCTGGTCCTCCCCGATTTCGAGCTTCAGTTGCTCAACTGTTCAGTTGTCCTACGAGCGCGTCCGGCGCCGCGGTCGGTGACGACAGCGACGCCGGACGCGGTGAGTCCAGGGGGTCTTCCCCCGTGACTCAGACGTTCACACCGAAGTCCTGGGCGATGCCGCGCAGGCCCGAGGCGTAGCCCTGGCCGATGGCGCGGAACTTCCACTCGGCGCCGTGCCGGTACAGCTCGCCGAAGACCATCGCGGTCTCGGTGGAGGCGTCCTCGGAGAGGTCGTAGCGGGCGATCTCCGCCTCGCCCGCCTGGTTCACCACGCGGATGAAGGCGTTGCGGACCTGGCCGAAGGACTGCTGGCGGTTCTCGGCGTCGTAGATCGAGACCGGGAAGACGATCTTTTCGATCTCGGCCGGGACGGTCGCGAGGTTGACCTTGATCTGCTCGTCGTCGCCCTCGCCCTCACCGGTGATGTTGTCACCGGTGTGCTCGACCGAGCCTTCGGGGCTCTTCAGGTTGTTGAAGAAGATGAAGTTGGCGTCGCTGCTGACCTTGCCCGACGACTCGAGCAGTAGGGCGCTGGCGTCCAGGTCGAAGTCGGTGCCGGTGGTGGTGCGGATGTCCCACCCCAGACCGACGATGACCGCGGTCAGGCCCGGCGCCTCCTTGGTCAGCGATACGTTGCCGCCCTTGCTGAGGCTGACTCCCACGACGTCCTCCGTTTGGTTTCAGGGGCGGGGAGCCCCGTCGTGCGTTGGTATCGGATCAACGTGTCGATCCTAGTGACGGGTTCCCGTTCCCCGCAGGGCTTGGAACCGAAGAATCACAGGGTGTCGAGGGCCGCCAGGTACTCGTTCAGGTCGCGGGCGTCGGGCAGGGCGTTCACGACCGACCAGCGAACGACGCCCTCCTTGTCGACGATGAACGTGCCGCGTACCGCGCAGCCCTTGTCCGCGTCGAACACGCCGTACGCCCGGGAGACCTCACCGTGCGGCCAGAAGTCCGACAGCAGGGGGTAGTCCAGGTCCTCCTGCTCGGCGAAGACCCGCAGCGTGTGGATCGAGTCGTTCGACACCGCCAGCAGCTGCACGTCATCGTTCACGAACTTCGGCAGGTTGTCCCGCAGCTCGCACAGCTCCCCGGTGCAGACCCCGGTGAACGCGAACGGGTAGAAGAGCACCACCACGTTCTTCTCGCCCCGGAAGTCCGCGAGCCGCACGGTGGCCCCGTGGTTGTCCCTGAGCTCGAAGTCGGGAGCCTTGTCGCCGACCTGGATCGCCATGATTCTCCTGCGCCCCTTCCTGGTCTGTTCGGGTGACCCAGCCTACGCAGGAGAAACGGCGCGCCCCTGGAGGGGTGGCCCAGAAGGGGCCCCTCCAGGGGCGCGGGGAGCTGCGCGACAAGCCACGACGGAGCTGCGACCGCCGACACACAGAACCCTCCGAGCTCTCAGGCGTACCTGCCGAGCCGCAGTGGCAGCGTCATGTCACTTCTTCGACTTCGCCGCCTTCGGCGTCACCAACCGGCTGCCACTCCAGTCCTTGCCGACGCTGACGCTCTTCGACGCGGACAGCCCCGCGGTCGTCGCGGCTTCGGAGATGTCGCTGGGCTCCACATAGCCGTCCCGCCCGGTCTTGGGCGTCAGCAGCAGGATCGAGCCACCCTCCTCGATGTACGTGGTGGCATCCACCAGTACGTCGGTCAGGTCGCCGTCGTCGTCTCGGAACCACAGCACGACGGCATCGGCCACGTCGTCGTAGTCCTCGTCGACGAGCTCACTGCCTACGACTTCCTCGATGGACTCGCGGAGCTCCTGGTCGACATCGTCGTCGTAGCCGATCTCCTGGACCACCTGCTCGGGCTGGAACCCCAGCCTCGCGGCAGGGTTAGTCCGCTCCTCCGCGTGGTCCGCGGTCGCGCTCACGGGTTGCCTCCTGATCATGTTCGGGTGGGGTCGCCCCCTGGGTAATCAGCCACGCGCGTGCGCGAAGCTTGGCCGTAGTCCACACGGGCGGGACGGATCGCGCAAGTACCCAGCCTTCCAGACCGCCGAAACGGTGACGATCCGGGCCGTGTCACCGCAACTCTCTGCGCGGATTCACAGCTTCCCGTGACGCACACCACACCGTTATGCCCGTTTTGTGCATTCGGCAACCATCCGGGGGTACGAGCATCGAATACCTTTACTACCTTTGTCGAGCAAGTAACCGCACTGGTTACCTCTCGGTAGAGATGACGTTTGCGTCCCCGAGGTACACGATGGGGGACGGTGCAGACATCTGTGGAACACCCTGAAGAGCGGCCCTCTGACAGCTAAGGAACAGCGTGGCTTCCGGATCCGATCGCAATCCGATCATCATTGGCGGCCTTCCGAGTCAGGTCCCTGACTTCGATCCCGAGGAGACCCAGGAGTGGCTCGACTCGCTCGACGCCGCGGTGGACGAGCGCGGCCGTGAGCGCGCGCGCTACCTGATGCTCCGGCTCATCGAGCGGGCCCGCGAGAAGCGCGTGGCCGTGCCCGAGATGCGCAGCACGGACTACGTCAACACCATCCCGACCAAGGCCGAGCCGTTCTTCCCGGGCAACGAGGAGATCGAGCGGAAGATCCTCAACGCGACCCGGTGGAACGCCGCCGTGATGGTGTCGCGCGCCCAGCGCCCCGGTATCGGGGTCGGTGGCCACATCGCGACCTTCGCGTCCTCCGCCTCCCTCTACGACGTGGGCTTCAACCACTTCTTCCGCGGCAAGGAGGAGGGCGACGGCGGCGACCAGATCTTCTTCCAGGGCCACGCCTCCCCCGGCATCTACGCCCGCGCGTACATGCTGGACCGGCTCGACGACCAGCAGCTGGACGCCTTCCGCCAGGAGAAGTCGAAGGCGCCGTACGGCCTGTCGAGCTACCCGCACCCGCGGCTGATGCCGGACTTCTGGGAGTTCCCGACCGTGTCCATGGGCCTCGGCCCGCTGGGCGCGATCTTCCAGGCGCGGATGAACCGGTACATGGAGGCGCGCGGGATCGCGGACACCTCCAAGTCCCACGTCTGGGCGTTCCTCGGCGACGGCGAGATGGACGAGCCGGAGTCGCTCGGCCAGCTGTCGATCGCCGCGCGCGAGGGCCTGGACAACCTCACGTTCGTCGTCAACTGCAACCTCCAGCGCCTCGACGGGCCGGTGCGCGGCAACGGCAAGATCATCCAGGAGCTGGAGTCGCAGTTCCGCGGCGCCGGCTGGAACGTGATCAAGCTGGTCTGGGACCGCTCCTGGGACCCGCTGCTCGCACAGGACCGCGACGGTGTGCTGGTCAACCGCATGAACACCACTCCGGACGGCCAGTACCAGACGTACGCCACCGAGACCGGCGCGTACATCCGCGACCACTTCTTCGGTGACGACCAGCGGCTGCGCGCGATGGTCCAGAACATGACCGACGACCAGATCCTGCACCTGGGCCGCGGCGGTCACGACCACCGCAAGATCTACGCGGCGTACAAGGCGGCCCACGAGCACAAGGGCCAGCCGACGGTCATCCTGGCGAAGACGGTCAAGGGCTGGACGCTGGGCCCGAACTTCGAGGGCCGCAACGCCACGCACCAGATGAAGAAGCTGACGGTCGCCGACCTCAAGGGCTTCCGCGACCGCCTCCACCTGCCCATCTCCGACAAGGAGCTGGAGTCCGGCGCGCCGCCGTACTACCACCCCGGGCGGGACTCGGAGGAGATCCAGTACATGCACGACCGCCGCAAGGGGCTCGGCGGGTACGTCCCGACGCGGGTCGTGCGTGCGAAGCCGCTGCCGCTGCCCGAGGAGAAGACGTACGCGAGTGTGAAGAAGGGCTCCGGTCAGCAGTCGATCGCCACGACCATGGCGTTCGTACGACTGCTGAAGGACCTCATGCGGGACAAGGAGATCGGCAAGCGGTTCGTGCTGATCGCGCCCGACGAGTACCGCACCTTCGGTATGGACTCGTTCTTCCCGAGCGCGAAGATCTACAACCCCCTTGGCCAGCAGTACGAGGCGGTCGACCGCGATCTGCTGCTCGCCTACAAGGAGTCGCCGACGGGGCAGATGCTGCACGACGGCATCTCCGAGGCGGGCTGCACGGCCTCCCTGATCGCGGCCGGTTCGGCGTACGCCACGCACGGCGAGCCGCTCATCCCGGTCTACGTCTTCTACTCGATGTTCGGTTTCCAGCGCACCGGCGACCAGTTCTGGCAGATGGCCGACCAGCTGGCGCGCGGCTTCGTCCTGGGCGCGACCGCCGGCCGTACGACGCTGACCGGTGAGGGTCTCCAGCACGCGGACGGACACTCGCAGCTGCTCGCCTCGACGAACCCGGGCTGTGTCGCGTACGACCCGGCGTACGGGTACGAGATCGCGCACATCGTGAAGGACGGTCTGCGCCGGATGTACGGCGAGACCGCGGACGGCAAGCCGGGCGAGGACGTCTTCTACTACCTCACCGTCTACAACGAGCCGATCCAGCACCCGGCCGAGCCGGCGGACGTGGACGTGGAGGGCATCCTCAAGGGCATCCACCGCGTCAAGGCCGGCGAGTCGGGCTCGATCCCGGGGCAGATCATCGCCTCCGGTGTCGCGGTGCCGTGGGCGATCGAGGCGCAGCGGATCCTGGCCGCCGACTGGAACGTGAAGGCGGACGTCTGGTCGGCGACCTCCTGGAACGAGCTGCGCCGCGAGGCCGTCGAGGTGGAACGGCACAACCTGCTGCACCCCGAGGAGGAGCAGCGCGTGCCGTACGTGACGAAGAAGCTGAGCGGCGCCGAGGGGCCGTTCGTGGCCGTCTCCGACTGGATGCGGTCGGTGCCGGACCAGATCTCGCGGTGGGTGCCGGGCACGTACCAGTCGCTGGGCGCGGACGGCTTCGGCTTCGCGGACACGCGGGGCGCGGCCCGGCGCTTCTTCCACATCGACGCGCAGTCGATCGTGGTCGCGGTGCTGACCGAGCTGGCGCGCGAGGGCAAGGTCGACCGCTCGCTGCTGAAGCAGGCGATCGACCGCTACCAGCTGCTCGATGTGGCGGCGGCGGACCCGGGGGCGGCGGGCGGCGACGCGTAGCCGCTGCGCCCGGCTGAGCCGTCCAACACGGTCGGCGGTGTCAAGGGGTGGTGAACCGGTGGGTTCACCACCCCTTTCACGTTTTCTACTATGCGGCCATGAAACAGCGATCGGTCCCGGCGCAGGTGCGTTGGGAACAGCAGACTCAGCGGCCGTTGTTCGGCCTGGCCCTGGTGTTCGCCGTCGCGTACGCGGTGCCGATCGTCCGGCCGGACGCGGACGCCGAGGTGAAGTGGTGGTGCGAGGCCGCCGAGTGGGGGGTGTGGGGCGCGTTCGCGCTCGACTACGTCATCCGGCTCCTCCTCGCCGAGCGGCGGCGGGAGTTCGTACGGTCGCACTGGCTGGACCTGTGCGCGGTGCTGCTGCCGATGATCCAGCCGCTGCGGCTGCTGCGGGTGGTGGCGACGTTGCTGCTGGTGGGGCAGCGGGCGCGGATGGCCTCGCAGATAAGGCTCACGACGTACGTCGGCGGGGCGGTCGTCGGGCTTTTGATGTTCGGGTCGCTGGCGGTGCTGTCCGTGGAGCGGGACGCTCCCGGGGGCAACATCGACACGTTGGACGACGCGGTGTGGTGGTCGTTCACGACGATGACGACCGTGGGGTACGGGGACCATGCGCCGACCACCGGGCTGGGGCGGGTGCTGGCCGTCGGGCTGATGTTGTCGGGGATCGCGTTGCTGGGTGTGGTGACCGCGAATATCGCGGCCTGGTTCATAGCGCGGTTCGAGAAGGACGACGCGGAGGAGCGGCGGCAGACGGCGGCGATAGCGGAGCTGGCGGAGGAGGTTCGGTTGTTGCGGGCGGAGGTGGCGTCGTTGAAGTCTGTCGAGGGGGTGCCTGAGCAGCGCCGATGATCGTGGGGGCTTGGGTGCGTCCGCGGCTGCCGGTCCGTGGGGGTTGCTCGCGCAGTTCCCCGCGCCCCTGAACCCCGTTGCCCCTCACGCAGGCGGAAAAGGGGCCCTCGGCATTGGCTGCCGAGGGCCCTTGCCCTTTTCCCTCACTCCTGGATCAGAAGAGTCCGATCCCCGGAGTGGCCGTGCCCGCCAGCCAGATGATGGCCAGGACGGTGTCGATGGCACCCAGAACGACCGCGATGATCGCGGGGACGGGGCGGGCGCCGGACCAGGTGCGGTTCATGGCCAGCCAGCCGCAGAGGATCGCCACGGGGCCCAGGATGATGCCCAGGACGAAGAATCCAGCGATCGCGCAGATGACTCCGATGATCCCGAGGGTCGCGCGATCCGGCCCGCTCCGTGACCACATCCGGCCACGTGATCGGGGGTGCCTGCGCGTACCGTGTCCGAAGCCCGCCATCGTCAACAACTCCCTGAACCTCGCGGTCAGTTCGCGTACAGAACGGCGAGTACCCGTCCGGCGTGGTTGAAACCGGGGAGAGTTGGCGGAACTGTCTGCGCGCGCTGCCCCCCTCCGGCAGCGCGCCGCAGACCCCCGGGTCACTCCGCCGTCAACGACCATGCCGTGCGGAGGACTTGACCCAATGTGACCTGCGGCGCGTACCGGGTGGAAGCGATCTTTAGCGTTGTCACCCTGATAGGCGAACTCGGGCGGAAACCCGCGCGTGAAGCAGTGGCGGAGCTGTTAGATGTGCGCCGCTCCGGCACCCGCCTCGGCGTTCTCGCCACGCTTGGTCAGGAACGCCACGAGGACGGCGATCGCTGCCACACCGGCGGCGACGAGGGACGCCAGGCTCATGCCGGACATGAACGTGTCGTGCGCGACCGTGGCGATCTTCGCGGCGATCTCCAGCGGGGTGCCCTCGGCGACCGGGGGGACACCGACCTGGACGGCCTCGGAGGCCTGGCCGAGCTGAGCCTCGGTGAGCGGCGGGAGACCGGCGTCCGTCCAGTTGCCCGGCAGGTCGCCGTCGACCTTGGAGGCCATCACGCCACCCAGCACGGCCGTACCGAGGCTGCCACCGATCTGCATCGCGGCCTGCTGGAGACCACCGGCGACACCGGACAGCTCCAGGGGCGCGTTGCCGACGATGACCTCGGTGGCGCCGACCATCACCGGGGCGAGGCCGAGACCGAGGAGCGCGAACCAGAGCGACATCACGGCGCTGCCGGTGTCGGTCTCCAGCGTCGACATGCCGTACATGGCGATCGCGGTGAGGGCCATGCCGCCGGCCAGCGGGATGCGCGGTCCGGCCTTGGTGATCAGTGCGCCGGCCAGCGGCGAGCCGACGATCATCATGCCGGTGAGCGGCAGGAGGTGCAGACCCGCGTCGATGGGGCTCATCCCGTGCACGTTCTGGAGGTAGAACGTCACGAAGAACAGGCCGCCCATGAAGGCGATGGCCATCAGGACCATCAGGACGACACCCGCGGACAGGGGAACGGAACGGAAGAGGGCCAGCGGGATCAGCGGCTCCTTCACCTTCGTCTCCCAGAGGGCGAAGAGGGCGAAGAGGCCGATGGAGCCGACCAGGAAGGTCCAGGTCAGGCCGTCGCCCCAGCCCCACTCCGGGGCCTTGATGAGGGCCCAGACCAGGCAGAACATGGCTCCGGACAGCAGGGCGATGCCGAGGACGTCGAAGGAGCGCGGGGCGTTCTCGGCGCGGTGGTCCAGCAGGATCCAGGCGCCCAGGGCCACGGCGAGGATGCCGACGGGGACGTTGATCCAGAACACGGACTGCCAGCTGACGTTCTCGACCAGGAAGCCGCCGAGGATCGGGCCGCCCGCGGTGGAGGCGCCGATGACCATGCCCCAGATGCCGATCGCCATGTTCAGCTTCTCGGCGGGGAAGGTGGCGCGGAGCAGGCCGAGCGCGGCCGGCATCAGCAGCGCGCCGAACAGGCCCTGGAAGACCCGGAAGATCACCACGAAGGCGACCGAGTCCGACAGGCCGATGGCCCCGGAGGCGGCGGCGAAACCGACCACGCCTATGAGGAAGGTCTGGCGGTGGCCGAAGCGGTCGCCCAGCTTGCCCGCGGTGATGAGCGTGACCGCCAGCGCGAGGAAGTACGCGTTGGTGATCCACTGGACTTCGGCGAAGCTCGCCTTCAGGTCGTCCGCGATGACCGGGTTGGCGATCGCCACGATGGTGCCGTCGAGGGCGACCATCATGACGCCGACGGCCACGGTGAGGAGGGTGAACCAGGGATGGCCGCGCAGGCCCCGGCCCCGGTTCGTCGTCGGGTCCGACGGGACGACTGGCGCCTTGTCCCCCGGTCCCGTCTTGTCGACAGTGGTCTGACTAGTCATACGCGCGAGACTAATGACAGCCACTGACAGTTGACAAACCAGTTCACAAGTCGGTAACTGTCACGTCACTCGCCGCAGGGGCGGGTGGAGACGAGGGTTCATGGAGACGGCGGCGACGACGGCGGCGGAGCGGCCGGGACTGCGCGAGCGGAAGAAGCAGCGCACCCACGACGCACTGCTGCGGGCGGCCCTGGAGCTGTTCACGACCCAGGGGTACGAGGCGACGACGGTCGACGAGATCGCCGAGGCCGTCGATGTCTCGCAACGCACCTTCTTCCGCTACTTCGCGGGCAAGGAGGAGGCCGCCCTCGCGGTCATGGACCTCACCCAGGAGCACTTCCTGGCGGCCGTGCGCGCCCGGCCGGCGCACGAGGCGCCGCTGGAGGCGATGCGCAACGCCGTCCTGGAGGGCTGGGACGCCATCGGCGAGGCCGTCGACCGGGTCGTTCCCGTCGACCTCTATCTGCGCGCCTACGGCATGGTCGAGTCGACGCCCGCGCTGCTGGCCGCGCATCTGCGCCGCTCCGACGAGGTGGCGCGGGAGATCGAGCGGATCATCGCCGAGCGCGAGGGACTCGACCTGGACACCGACCCCCGGCCGCGGGTGGCGGTGGCCCTCTTCGGCGGGGTGATGCGGGTGACCGAACGCATGTGGGCCCTGGGCGGCGACCTCAGCAAGGACGCGATGCGCGAACTGACCGCCGCGCATCTGGACGCCGTACGGCCGTCACTGGCCGAGAAGTGGCGTATTGGCCGAAACGCGTAGGCAATGGCATCATCGGGACCTTCTCGGCGCACTGTACGGAACGGGCGTGATCGAAACGTGATCCCTCTCACTTGGTTAACGCGAGACCCTTCCGTTCTCTTAGTGTGTCCTTTCAGTGACTTCCTTCGACTCCTCCCCGCAACTGAACGTCTGGCGCGTACTGCTGGCGCTGGCCGTGGTTTTCGTGATGCTGGCGACCACCGGCTGGACCGCGATCCGCAGCCATCGCGAGGAGTCGCCGCTGCAGGCGTCGCTCTCCGCATGGCAGCGCGGAGAGCTCGACGGCCGTGAACTGCCGGACGCCGAATCGTCCCCGCACCGCCTGGCCGCCTTCTTCGCCTCGCTCACCGCGCATCAGCGCACCGGGCTCGCCCACCGCTATCCGCTGGCCGTCGGCAACATGAACGGGGCCCCCGTCGAACTGCGTTACCGGGCCAACCGCGTCGCGCTGAAGCAGCAGAGCAAGCGTGAACGCAAACGCATGCACGACCAGCGGCTCTCCGCGACCGGCCGGCACGAGGCCGGCCGCCGGATGCACCGCTTCGACATGCTCGCCGCGAAGCAGCGGCACATCCTCGCCTTCGACCCCCAGGGCAACGGCCGGGTCGCCGAGACCTTCGGCGACCTCGACAAGGCCGAGCGCGTCTCGGTCGTCGTCCCCGGCGTCGACACCAACGTCCTCAACTTCCAGCGCACCAACCGCCGGTACTCCGCGCCCGTCGGCATGGCCGAATCGCTCTACGACGCGGAGCGCGCGGCGAGCCCCGGGACGCGTACGGCCGTGATCGCCTGGGCCGACTACACCGCGCCCACCGGCCTCGGCCTCGACTCGGCCACCGCGCTCCGCGCCGAACAGGGCTCGGTCCGGCTGAACGCGCTGGTGCGGAGCCTGCCCGGCGGCTCCACCGTCGCGCTGGTGTGCCACAGCTACGGCTCGGTGGTGTGCGGGGTCGCCGCGCCCTCGCTGCCGTCGCGGGTCACCGACATCGCGGTCGCGGGCAGCCCCGGCATGCGCGCCGAGACGGTCGGCCGGCTGCGTACGGCGGCCCGGGTGTGGGCCATGCGGGACGCCGACGACTGGGTCCAGGACGTGCCCTACCTGGAGGTCGGCGGGCTCGGCCACGGCACCGACCCGGTCTCCTCGGAGTTCGGGGCGCGCATCCTGTCGGCGGCCGACGCCCGGGGGCACAGCGGCTATTTCGAGCCGGGCACCGACAGCCTGAACAACTTCGCCGAAATCGGCATCGGCGCATACGAGTCGGTGCGGTGTGCGCGGGAGGATGACGCGTGTCTGGCGGGTCTGTCCGACAGCGCTGCGGCCTGACGCGCGTAGAGGAGTGTAGAAAGTGCGGTTCGCCTCGGTCGGGACTTCCCCGCGTCGCACGCATACGATGAGCCGCATGGGTGACGTACTGGCCGGATTTCATGCCGCCTGGGAGTTCGAGTCCGACTCCGTGCTCATCCGCTTCGAACGGGGGATTCGCACGCCGAAGCTCTTCCAGGCACTCGGTGAGCGACGCGTCCCCCTGGAGGCGATCGCGGGGGTGACACTGACGCCCGGGAAACGGGGCACCGTCGTACTGCGTGCCGTGCCGCGGCCCGGCGCCGATCCGCTGATGGAAGCGGCGGCGGACCAGCTCAAGGAGGGCTCCGATCCGTACCGGCTGGTGCTGCCCGCCGAGCGGGAGACGCTCGCGGAGTACTACGCCGACGAGCTGCGGGCGCGGTTGACCGAGTCCGGGCCGGCCGAGCGGTTTCTCGTGGCGGCGCCCGAGGTGCCGTTGCAGTTCAAGGCGTACGACGGGAAGGCGTCGTTCGACGGGCGGTCCGTGTCGTTCCGGTGGTTCTGGACGGGGGCGTCGTCGGCGAAGTGGAAGGCCGGGGACCAGAGTTTCCCGGTCGGTGCGCTGAGCGGGGTCGAGTGGCGGTCGCCGGAGGTCTTCGAGGGGTATCTGCGGTTGCTGCGACGCACCTCCGGTGAGCAGCCGCCACAACCCGATCATGATCCCGCCGCTGTTGTGTTCGGGCTGGGGTACGGGCCGGTGCACGAGTCGTTGCCGTTCGCTGCGGCCGTGTTGGCGGCGGTGCGGTCGGCGGGGCCCGGGGGTGCGGCTCCGGCTGATGCCGGGCCTCGGCGGGATCCGGCCGACATCGCCGACCGGATCCGGCATCTTGGGGAGCTGCACGAGGCGGGGCTGGTGACCGATGAGGAGTTCAGTGTGAAGAAGGCGGAGTTGCTGGCTGAGCTTTAGTGTCCTGCGCCGGAAGTTCCTAGGCGGTTCCGGCTGAGCCGCGGACGGTCAACGCGCCTGGTCGGCGGCGGGAGTTCGACCGCCGAGACGAGGCAGATCTACCGACGGATTTCAGGCGCAGCGCATTAGCCACCCGCCGTTGGTGGGGAGCGCCGTTGTGCACTGCCGGTGCGTCGTGGCTCATCGCGCAGTTCCCCGCGCCCCTGAAAACGCTGCAGTACCCCCGCCCTGAAAAGCGCGCGCCGCCCCAACCCGAAATTGCTGCCCCTACTCCCTGCCTGCCGACGCGAAACGCATGTCCGCGTAGCGGTCTCCCGCCACCTTTGCCGCTATCGGGTCCAGTAGGGCCAGGTCGTCCTCGGTCAGGGCGAGGCGCGTGGCCGCCGCGTTCTCCTCCACCCGGCCCGGCCTGCGGGTGCCCGGGATGGGGACCACCGGAAGGCCGTGCAGGGAGGCCTGTTGCTGGACCCAGGCCAGGGCGATCTGGCCCAGGGAGGCGTTGTGGGTCTCGGCGACCTTGCGGATGGGGGCCAGGAGGGCCGCGTTGGCGGTGGCGTTGTCGCCGGTGAAGCGGGGCTGTTGACGGCGGAAGTCGTCGGGGGTGAGGTCCTCGGCCTTGGCGAAGGAACCGGTGAGGAAGCCACGGCCGAGCGGAGAGTAGGCGACGAGGGTGACGTCGAGGTCGCGGGCGGTGGGGACGACGTTCGCCTCGATGTCGCGGCTGAAGAGGGACCACTCGGACTGCAGGGCGGCGATGGGGTGCACGGCGTGGGCGGTGCGGAGTTCGGCGGCCGTGACCTCGCTGAGGCCCAGGTGCTTGACCTTGCCCTCGCGGACCAGGTCGGCCATGACGCCGACGGTCTCCTCGAGGGGGACGCTCACGTCGCGGCGGTGCATGTAGTAGAGGTCGATCACGTCGACGTCGAGGCGGCGCAGGCTCCCCTCGACGGACTCACGGATGTACGCCGCGTCGTTACGGATGATCCGCCTGGTCGGGTCGTCGGGGTCGATCGCCAGACCGAACTTGGTGGCGATGACGACGTCGTCACGGTGTGCCTTGAAGAAGGGGGAGAGGAACTTCTCGTTCTCCCCGGCGCCGTACGCGTGCGCCGTGTCGTAGAGCGTGACGCCCAGTTCCAGCGCGCGCTCCAGGGTGGCCCTGGACTCCGCCGCGTCCGAGGGGCCGTACGCGAAGCTCATGCCCATGCAGCCGAGGCCCTGTACGCCCACCTCGGGGCCGTCGGTCCCCAGCCGTGCCTTCGCGATCCTGCCGTCCGTCATGAGGCCCTCTCCGACGCCAGGGCCTGCCCGGCGTCAGCGTAGAAGTTGATCTTTCGGTCGAGCACGTTCAGGGTGTCCTGGAGCTCGGCGATCCGGGACAGGACGTCCTGCCTGGTCGCCTTGAGCAGCTCGAAGCGCTCGGTGTAGGTGTGGTCGCCCTCGCGCACCAGTTCCGCGTACCGGACCATGTCGGCGACCGGCATGCCGGTCAGCCGGAGCTTGCCGACGAGGTCGAGCCAGTCGAGGTCGCGGTTGCGGTAGCGGCGCTGCCCTGTGTGGGAGCGGTCGATGTGCGGCATCAGCCCGATCCGCTCGTACCAGCGCAGCGTGTGCGCCGTCAGGCCGGTGAGGTCGACGACCTCGCTGATCGTGTACCTGTCCTGCCCGTCCGGCCGTCGCGGCTTCAGCGGTGGACCGGCGCAACTGTCGGTACTGGCGGCACTCGTCGTGCTCGTCGCACTCGCGGCACTCGTCGTACTCGTGGTCTCCATCACCGTCATGCCCCCACGCTAAAACCTTGGAGTGCGCTCCAAGCAAGCGAATACGGTGAGAAAACACGAGGACGTGACGTGATCACACTGATTAGCGTGCCGGCATGACTCTCGTACGACGTGCCACGGTCAAGGACGCGGTGGAAGTGCTCCGGCTGCGCCAGGTGATGATCGACTCGATGGGGCCGCCGGGAGCGGGCGGTCCCACCGGCTGGCATGCCGAGTCCCTGCCCACCCTGCGCCGCCGACTCGCCGACCCCGAGGGGGATTTCGCGGCCTTCGTCGTCGACCGTCCGGAGCGGCCGGGCGCGCTCGCCGCGCTGGTGGTGGGGACGATCGACTACCGGATCGGGAAGGCCGGCAACCCGCGCGGCGCGGTCGGGCACGTCTTCAGCGTGGCCACCGACCCGGACTGCCGACGACAGGGCTACGCCCGTGCCTGCATGGAGGCCCTCGTCGACTGGTTCCGCGAGGTCGGCGCCGGATACGTCCATCTCACCGCCTCCCCCGACGCCGAGCCGCTGTACGCGTCGATGGGCTTCCGGCGCAGGCCGGACCCTCTGATGCAGCTGGACCTCTGAGCCGCTTAGGCTCGTCCGCATGTCACTGCAGAGCCTCGCCCTGATCGAAGACTGGCCGGTTCCCACGGCCGCCGCGGCCGTCGTACGGGCGGACGGGACCGTCCTCGGGACCCACGGTCCCCTCGGGCACCGCTTCCCGCTGGCCTCGGTCACCAAGCCGCTCGCCGCGTACGCCGTGCTGGTGGCGTACGAGGAGGGGGCGATCGAGCTGGACGAGGCGGCGGGGCCGACGGGGTCGACCGTGCGGCATCTGCTGGCGCACACCTCGGGGCTGGCCTTCGACGAGCACCGGGTGACGGCGGAGCCCGGGGTGCGGCGGCTGTACTCCAACGCCGGGTTCGAGGCGCTCGGGGACCATGTGGCCAAGGCGACGGACATCCCGTTCGCGGAGTACGCGCGGCAGGCGGTGCTGGAACCGCTGGGGATGACGTCCACCTCCCTCGACGGTTCCCCCGCGAAGGACGGCGTCTCGACCGTCGACGACCTGGTGCGGTTCGCGGCCGAGGTGCAGGCGCCCCGGCTGCTGGACCCGCGTACGGCCGCGGAGGCGATGACCGTGCAGTACCCGGGCACGAAGGGCGTCCTGCCGGGCTACGGGCACCAGAACCCCAACGACTGGGGGCTCGGCTTCGAGATCCGGGACTCCAAGGCACCGCACTGGACGGGGACTTCGTCGTCGCCGGGGACGTTCGGGCACTTCGGGCAGTCGGGCACGTTCCTGTGGATCGACCCCGTCGCCGGGGTGGCCTGTGTCGCGCTGACGGACCGGGCCTTCGGGCCATGGGCGGTCGAGGCCTGGACTCCGTTCACGGACGCTGTGCTCGCCGAGGTCGGGAACAGTGCCTGATTCGTGAAGGAAACGACAACTCTTCGACGGAAGCCGCGGGTGCCCGGCCTGAGCGGCCACTGGCACCGATCCGTCCGCTAGCCTCCCCGTGCACATCAGCCGCACAGCTTTCGGGGGAGAACGATGAGCGAGGTTCGAGCGGGCGGGCAGTTCCGGCCGTTGGAGGCCGGGGACCCGACGACCGTGGCGAGCTACCGGCTCTCGGCGCGGCTCGGCTCGGGCGGCATGGGCACGGTGTACCTGTCGTACACGCCGGGCGGGCACCCGATCGCGCTGAAGACGATCCGGCCCGAGCTGAGCGAGGACCCCGAGTTCCGCCGCCGGTTCAAGCAGGAGGTGCAGGCCGCCCAGCGCGTGCAGGGCCTGTACACCGCGCCCGTCCTCGACCACGACACCGAGGGCACGCAGCCGTGGCTGGCCACCGCCTATGTGCCCGGCCCGTCGCTGCACGCGGCGGTCGCCGAGCACGGCGCGCTGCCCCTGAACTCGGTCCTGCTGCTGCTCGCCGGGGTCGCGGAGGCGCTGTCGGTCATCCACGGCGCGGGCATCGTCCACCGCGACCTGAAGCCCTCCAACGTGCTGCTCGCCGCCGACGGGCCCCGTGTCATCGACTTCGGTATCGCGCGCGCCGCCGACGCCACCGCCCTGACCGGCACCGGCGTGTCCATCGGCACCCCGGCCTTCATGTCGCCGGAGCAGGCGGCCGGAAAGCCGGTCACGCCCGCGTCGGACGTGTTCGCGCTCGGCCAGGTGGCCGTGTTCGCGGCGCGCGGGTCCGGCGCGTACGGCGACGGTCCCTCGCATGCCGTGCTGTACCGGATCGTCCACGAGGAGCCCGACCTGAGCGGTCTCGCGGACGAACTCCGGTTCATCGAGCGCTGTCTGGCCAAGGACCCGGCCGACCGCCCTTCCCCCGCCGAGGTCGTCGCCCTCTGCCAGGAGGCGTCGGCCACCCCGCTGGTCCAGTCGGGCTCCTGGCTGCCGGAGGCGATCGGCGCCGACATCACCCGGCGGGTCTCGGCGTCGGCCGACCTGCTGGCCGAGCGAAACCAGGCCGCGGCGGCCGCCACGTCGGCGACCCTGCCCCCGCCGCCCACCGCGCCGGTGACGCAGGTGAGTTCGCCGTCCGTGGACCACGGCGCGCAGACGATGCACGCGGCCCCGACGATGCACTCCGGGCCGGTCACCCCGCCCCCGGCGGGCCCGCCGTCGACGCCGTACCACCCGCAGTCGGGGCCGCACACGGTGCCGACCGGGCACCAGGCGCCGTACCCGCAGCCGGGGGGCTGGCAGCAGCCGTACCCGCAGGGACATCCCCGCCCGCTGCCTCTTCCGCCGCCGCGCAACAACGTCGGCAAGTGGATCGGGATCGGCGTCGCGGCGGTGTTCGGTCTGGGACTGCTCGGCAGCTGCGCGTCGATCGTGCAGAGCATCACGGATTCATCGAGCGGCTCGTCCAGCGGTACGTCGACCGGCTCCGGCGGCAGCTCCGCCGAGTCCAAGCCGAAGTCCGACCCCAAGCCGGTCACGTTCAAGGGCGTCAACATCCCCGCGGACTACTACGTGCGCTTCGCGGACTCCCCGCCCGCGCCCGTCGGCGACGGCGACGCCCCCTACCGCGAGGACGCGGACCTCTACTACACGACGGACATGATCGTCGGCAAACAGGTGGGCAGCAGCAGCGACAAGGTCGTCCTGCTGAACAACTCCCAGAAGGGCTCCCTGGAGACCTGCCGGAGCGAGACCCGGTACACGGAGAACGTCAAGCTCGGTCAGCTCTCCAAGGGACTCCAGCTGTGTGTGCGCACCGACTCCGGTCACATCGGGCTGGTCACCTTCCAGGGCACGGCCCCCAGTGGCGACCCCAGCGACTACGTCTCCGTGGACATCACGGTGTGGCGGAACGCCGAGGAGCCGGTCACCGACTGACGGACCGTCACTCGCCGAGCTCCCAGACCAGCACCTCGGCCGGGCAGGAGAGGGCGACCAGCTCCAGTCCCTTCTCCTCCTCGGCCCGCACGGAGTCCCCGGGCTCCAGCTCATGCGGCCCGAGCCGCACGGCACCCCGTACGACGTGCACATACGCCCGCACCGCGTCCGGCACCGCGGTCCGCTCCCCCGCCGTGCCCAGCCGCCGGACGTGCAGCATGGCGCCCGCCTCGGAAACGGCGTACGGGGTGGAGTCGGCGATACCGCGGACGATCTCGTACGCGGGGTCGCCGCCCGGGTCCTGCGGGGCCAGCCACATCTGCACGAAGGTGAGCGGCTCGGCGCCGTCGTTGCGCTCGACATGCCGTACGCCGCCCGCCGAGCTGAGCCGCTGGACGTCGCCGGGGCGGACGACCGTCTCGTGGCCGGTGGTGTCACGGTGGGTCAGCTCGCCCTCGACGACCCAGGTGACGATCTCGGTGTGGCTGTGCGGATGCTCGTCGAACCCGGCGCCGGGGGCGAGCCGCTCCTCGTTGCAGGCGATCACCGCGCCGAAGCGGAGATTGTCCGGGTCGTAGTGCGAGTCGAAGGAGAAGGCGTGGAGCGAGGCGATGCCTGCCTCCCGATCCCCACCGGGGTAGCGCGTACCAGCGCGCCGTAGGTCCATCACGGCTCCAAGGTAGCCCCGGCCGGCATCATCCGGCCCGTCCGGCGTTTTGAGGACGAGGCCGTCAGGCCGAACGGGGGTCCGAGGGCGGCAGCCCCCAGCAGACGCACACCCGGCCCACGACCCTCCGGCGCAAGCCAGCGCAGCGATAAGGCAGTCTTGTCCCGTGCCCGAACCCGAAACCAGCAGGCCCGAATCCGCACCGCCCGTCCACGCGCACGTCGCGACCTTGAAGCGGCTGGAGAGGTCGTCCGGAAGCCTCGCCGCGCAGGCCATCGCGCGGATGGACGAGACGCTGCCCTGGTACCGGGCGATGCCGCCCGAGAACCGGTCGTGGATCGGGCTGGTCGCCCAGGCCGGTATCGCCGCGTTCACGGAGTGGTTCCGGCGTCCGGACGCCCCGCAGGCCATCTCGACGGATGTGTTCGGGACCGCGCCGCGTGAACTGACCCGGGCGATCACGCTCCGGCAGACCGTGGAGATGGTGCGCACGACCATCGAGGTCATGGAGTCCGCCATCGACGAGGTGGCCGCCCCCGGCGACGAGAGCGTGCTCCGCGAGGCCCTGCTCGTCTACGCGCGGGAGATCGCCTTCGCCACCGCGCAGGTGTACGCGCAGGCCGCCGAGGCACGCGGCGCCTGGGACGCCCGCCTGGAATCCCTGGTCGTGAACGCGGTGCTCAGCGGCGAGGCCGACGAGGGGGCGGTGAGCAGGGCCGCCGCGCTCGGCTGGAACTCGCCCGACCATGTCTGCGTGGTCCTCGGCACGGCCCCGGACGGCGACAGCGAGCTGACCGTGGAGGCCATCCGGCGCGCGGCCCGGCACGCCAAGCTGCAGGTGCTCACCGGTGTGCTGGGCGACCGGCTGGTGGTGATCGCCGGCGGCAACAACGACCCGTTGCAGGTCGCGAAGTCGCTGATCGGGCCGTATGCGGCGGGGCCGGTGGTGGCCGGGCCGATCGTGCCCGACCTGCTGGCCGCGACCCGGTCCGCGCAGGCGGCTGCAGCGGGACTCAAGGCCTGTACGGCGTGGCAGGACGCGCCGCGCCCCGTTCTGGCGGACGATCTGCTTCCGGAGCGCGCGATCGCGGGCGACCCCAGTGCGCGCGAGCAACTGGTGGAGGAGATCTACAGACCGCTGGAGGAGGCCGGCTCCGCTCTCCTGGAGACGCTCAGCGTCTATCTCGAACAAGCCTCAAGTCTTGAGGGCGCGGCCCGAATGCTGTTCGTCCATCCCAACACCGTGCGCTACCGGCTCCGACGTGTGACTGACGTCACCGGCTGGTCGCCCTCCGATGTACGCTCCGCCTTCACCTTGCGGATCGCGCTGATCCTGGGGCGTCTGGTGGATGGGGATCCTCAGCTCTAGGGTTTTGTCGGAGGGCTACAAAACCCCCTCGTGTTCTTCGTCCCTGTCCTCACGGGCGGCCGTAGCCGTCCCCAAGAGAGAGTGTGAGAGTGCTCGTACTCGTCGCTCCCGGCCAGGGCGCCCAGACGCCCGGCTTCCTGACTCCCTGGCTCGACCTCCCCGGTGCCGCCGACCGCCTCGGCGCGTGGTCGGACGCCATCGGGCTGGACCTCGCCCACTACGGCACCGAGGCCGACGCCGACGCGATCCGCGACACCGCCGTGGCCCAGCCGCTTCTCGTGGCGGCCGGACTGCTGTCCGCCGCCGCCCTGGGTGACGTAGTGCCCGGCGCGGTCGCCGGTCACAGCGTCGGCGAGATCACCGCCGCCACGTTCGCCGGTGTCCTCGACGACAAGGCCGCGCTGACCCTCGTGCGCAAGCGGGGCCTGGCCATGGCCGAGGCCGCCGCGATCACCGAGACCGGTATGTCCGCGCTGCTCGGCGGCGACCCCGAGGTGACGATCCCGCACCTGGAGAAGCTGGGGCTGACCCCGGCGAACGTGAACGGCGCGGGCCAGATCGTCGCCGCCGGCACCCTGGAGCAGTTGGCCGCCCTGGAGGCGGACAAGCCCGAGGGCGTCCGCCGCGTCGTGGCGCTGAAGGTCGCCGGCGCATTCCACACGCACCACATGGCCCCCGCCGTCGACACCCTCGCCAAGGCCGCCGAGGAGCTGTCACCCGGGGACCCCACGGTCACCTATGTCTCGAACAAGGACGGGCAGGCCGTCGCCACCGGCGCCGAGGTGCTCTCCCGTCTGGTCGGTCAGGTCGCCAACCCGGTCCGCTGGGACCTGTGCATGGAGACCTTCAAGGAGCTGGGCGTAACCGCGCTCGTCGAGGTGTGCCCCGGCGGCACGCTCACCGGTCTCGCCAAGCGCGCGCTGCCGGGCGTGCCGACAGTGGCGCTGAAGACACCCGACGACCTCGACGCCGCTCGCGCGCTCATCGCCGAGCACCTGAACTAGGAGCCCTGGAGCTATGTCGAAGATCAGGCCGAGCAAGGGCGCCCCGTACGCACGCATCCTCGGCGTGGGAGGTTACCGCCCGGTCCGGGTGGTGCCCAACGACGTGATCCTGGAGAAGATCGACTCGTCCGACGAGTGGATCCGCTCCCGCTCGGGCATCGAGACCCGGCACTGGGCGAACGACGAGGAGACCGTCGCCGCCATGTCGGTCGAGGCGTCCGGCAAGGCGATCGCCGACGCCGGGATCACCGCCGAGCAGATCGGCGCCGTCGTCGTCTCGACCGTCTCGCACTTCAGCCAGACCCCGGCCGTCGCCACCGAGATCGCCGACAAGCTCGGCACGAACAAGGCCGCCGCCTTCGACATCTCGGCCGGCTGCGCGGGCTTCGGCTACGGCCTGACGCTCGCCAAGGGCCTGGTCGTCGAGGGCTCGGCGGAGTACGTCCTCGTCATCGGTGTCGAGCGGCTGTCCGACCTGACCGACCTGGAGGACCGGGCCACGGCCTTCCTCTTCGGTGACGGCGCCGGCGCGGTCGTCGTCGGCCCCTCCCAGGAGCCGCACATCGGCCCGACGGTGTGGGGCTCCGAGGGCGACAAGTCCGGAACGATCAAGCAGACGGTCCCGTGGAACGAGTACCGGATCGGTGACCTCGAAAAGCTCCCGCTCGACAGCGAGGGCAATGTCAAGTTCCCTGCGATCACGCAGGAGGGCCAGGCGGTGTTCCGCTGGGCCGTGTTCGAGATGGCGAAGGTCGCGCAGCAGGCGCTTGACGCGGCCGGGATCGGCTCGGACGATCTGGACGTCTTCATTCCCCACCAGGCCAACGAGCGGATCATCGACTCGATGGTGAAGACACTCAAGCTGCCGGAACACGTCACGGTCGCGCGTGACGTGCGCACCACCGGCAACACCTCGGCCGCCTCGATCCCGCTCGCGATGGAGCGGCTCCTGGCGACCGGTGAGGCGAAGAGCGGCGACACCGCGCTCGTCATCGGCTTCGGGGCGGGTCTCGTGTACGCCGCGACGGTCGTTACCCTCCCCTAGGCACCGCTGCCGGATCCCTGTGGTCCGGCGCGGGAAAACGCACAACCTGCCGCTGACGCGGCGGGCCGCCAACCTCTGGAAACTACGAAGGAGCGCCTGACATGGCCGCCACCCAGGAAGAGATCGTCGCCGGTCTCGCCGACATCGTGAACGAGATCGCCGGCATCCCGGTCGAGGACGTCCAGCTGGACAAGTCCTTCACCGACGACCTGGACGTCGACTCCCTGTCCATGGTCGAGGTCGTCGTCGCCGCCGAAGAGCGCTTCGACGTCAAGATCCCGGACGACGACGTCAAGAACCTCAAGACGGTCGGCGACGCGACCGACTACATCCTGAAGCACCAGGCCTGATCCGCGGATCGGGTCGGACCGGTCACTGACCGGCCCGTTTGCCCCGCCACCCGGCGGTGGCGCCGCTGAATCCTCGTAACCGTTGGAGAAAATTCCCGTGAGCTCGACCAATCGCACCGTGGTCGTCACCGGTATCGGCGCAACCACACCGCTGGGTGGCGACGCGACTTCCACCTGGGAGGGGCTGGTCGCCGGCAGGTCCGGCGTCGGTCCCCTGGAGCAGGACTGGGCCGCCGACCAGGCGGTCCGTATCGCCGCGCAGATCGCCGTGGAGCCGTCCGAGGTCATTCCCCGGCCGCAGGCCCGCCGTCTGGACCGCTCGGCGCAGTTCGCGCTGATCGCGGCCAAGGAGGCGTGGGCCGACGCCGGTTACACGGAGACCTCGGCCGACGAGGGCACCGTCGACGCGGACCGCGTCGGCGCGGTCATCGCCTCCGGCATCGGCGGTGTGACGACGCTGCTGGACCAGTACGACGTGCTGAAGGAGAAGGGCGTACGCCGCGTCTCCCCGCACACCGTGCCCATGCTGATGCCCAACGGCCCGTCCGCCAACGTCGGTCTGTACGTCGGCGCGCGCGCCGGTGTGCACACCCCGGTCTCCGCCTGCGCGTCGGGCGCCGAGGCCATCGGCTACGCCATCGAGATGATCCGCACCGGCCGCGCCGACGTCGTGATCGCCGGTGGCACCGAGGCCGCCATCCACCCGCTGCCGATCGCCGCGTTCGGCAACATGATGGCGATGTCCAAGAACAACGAGGACCCGCAGGGCGCCTCCCGTCCGTACGACACCGGCCGTGACGGCTTCGTCCTCGGCGAGGGTGCCGGTGTCGTCGTCCTGGAGTCGGCCGAACACGCGGCGGCGCGGGGTGCCCGGGTCTACGCCGAGGCCGTGGGCCAGGGCATCTCCGCCGACGGCCACGACATCGTGCAGCCGGAGCCGGAGGGGCGGGGTATCGCCCAGGCCCTGAAGCACCTGCTGGAGAGCACCGACCTGGACCCGGCGGAGATCGTGCACGTCAACGCGCACGGGACGTCGACGCCGGCCGGTGACATCGCCGAGCTGAAGGCGCTGCGGAAGGTGTTCGGTGACGACACCGACCACTTCGCGGTGTCCGCGACGAAGTCCATGACCGGGCATCTGCTCGGCGGTGCCGGTGGGGTGGAGACGGTGGCGACGGTGCTCGCGCTGTACCACCGGGTGGCTCCGCCGACGATCAATGTGAACGACCTCGACCCCGAGGCCGAGGCCAACGCCGACATCGTGCGGGGCGAGGCCCGCAAGCTGCCGGTCGAGGGCCGCATCGCCGCCCTGAACGACTCGTTCGGGTTCGGCGGGCACAACGTGGTGCTGGCGTTCAGGACGGTCTGAGGCCGTCGTAGTCGTACGAACGTGAAGGGCCCCCACCGTCCGGTGG
>NZ_JBHVDX010000157.1:0-24056 GCF_042802555.1 Streptomyces sp. NPDC057474
CCCCAGACACAGGGGCTGCGCCCCGTGCCTTCGGCCCGAAGGCCGTCGTCCTTCAGGGGCGCGGGGAACTGCGCGAGCAACCACGCCGGACCCGCACCCGCCGGACCATCCGAACCCCCCGAGCTCTTGCGCGTGCGGGGTCGAAGGGGCTGCAGCCCCTGGGGATGGGACGGGTAGGGGCGGCGGGGGCGGAGAAAAATCGATCAGCTGACGGGGGAACAGAAGTGAGCACACGCAAGCACCAACACACCACCGGCGACGACCTACTGCCCTGGATCATCCCCGGCGCCGCCCTGCTCATCGGCACCCTCTTCTTCGGCGCCTGGCTCGGCGGCACCCTGGCCGCAGCCCTCACCGGAACCGGTTGGGACCCACCCCCCTTCACCCTCGACACGATGAAGACCCTCGTCACAGAGGGCCCGGCAGCCCTATGGCCGACCGCGTCACCCGGCGCGATCACCGCCGGCATGGGCACGGTCTTCGGCGCCACCCTCACCCTGCTCATCGCCCCGGTCGTACTCATCCGCCGCCGAGGCAGGAAGCCCAGCGGCCTCGCCGGCCGCCGCGAACTCTCCGGCCTCCTCCCGAAGGGCGCCACCACCAGGGCCCGCCGACTCCGCCCGTCCCTCCCGAAGTCGGGCAAGCTCCCCCCGGACGACACGGGCAACCTCCTCGGCAACCTGGAACCCGGCGGCCCCGAACTCCGCAGCAGCTACGAGGACGTGGAACTGGACCTGATGGCACCGAGGGCCGGCAAGTCCACCGGCATCGCCGTCCCGCGCGTCCTGCGCGCCCGCGGCAGCGTGCTGCTGACCTCGAACAAGGCGGACGTGTACAGCGTGACCCGGGCGGAGCGCGAACGCGTGGGCACGGTGTGGACGTTCGACCCGCAGGGCATCGCGCACACCCCGCGCGGCCTGTGGTGGGACATGCTCGCCGACGCCGCCACCATCGAGGGCGCCCGCCGCCTGGCCGGCCACTTCGTCGGCGCGGTCAACGACGACGCCTCCAAGCGCGACTTCTGGATCTCGGCGGCCCAGAACACCCTCATGGCCCTGTTCCACGCGGCGAACCGGGGCGAGCGGCAGGTGGAGGAGGTGCTGGCATGGCTGGCGGATCCGGCCGACCGTACGCCGGTCGACCTGCTCCGCGACGCGGGCATGGCGGCCCTCGCCGACCAGCTCCAGGGCACCGTCCAGGGCGCGGTGGAGACCCGGGACGGCATCTACGAGACGGCCCGCCAGTGCGTGGCGTGCCTGCTCGACCCGGCGATCGCGGCCTGGGTGAGCCCGGATGCGGACCTGCCGCAGTTCCTGCCCGCGCGGCACGCGCTGTCGTCCGACACGCTCTATCTGCTCTCCAAGGACGGCGGCGGCTCGGCGGCCGGTGTCATCGCCGCGTGCGCGGACTCCGTACTGCGCGCGGGAGTCGTGGCGGCCGAGTGGATGGGCGGTCGCCTGGACCCGCCGATGACGGCCGTGCTGGACGAGGCCGCCAACGTCTGCCGTATCTCCGACCTGCCCGACCTCTACTCCCACTTCGGCTCGCGCGGCATCAACGTCGTGACACTGCTGCAGAGTTACCGTCAGGGCACGCGGGTGTGGGGCGAGGCCGGGATGGACGCGCTGTGGGGCGCCGCCACCATCAAGCTGCTCGGCGCGGGTCTCGACGACGCTGACTTCGTGGAGAAGGTCTCGCGACTGGTCGGCGAGCACGACGTGACGACGGTGAGCCACTCCCGCGGCAAGGACGGCCGCTCCCGCTCCACCTCGTACCGCCTCGAACGCATCCTCCCCGCCGACCGCATCCGCGCCCTCC
Source organism: Streptomyces sp. NPDC057474 (assembly GCF_042802555.1). NCBI lineage: Bacteria > Bacillati > Actinomycetota > Actinomycetes > Kitasatosporales > Streptomycetaceae > Streptomyces > Streptomyces sp. NPDC057474. Next base: position 1,819 of record NZ_JBHVDX010000157.1, read on the forward strand.
CCAAGGGCACCGCCCTCCTCCTCGCCACCGGCGTCAAGCCCGCCCTCGTCCGCCTGCGCCCCTGGTACGCCGAACCCGGCGCCGACCGCATCGCCCTCGCCACCCAGGCCGAGGTCAAGGCCATCACGGCCAGGGCGGCGGAGGGCATCGTCCGATGAGACCGGGCCCGGAGCCGAAAAAACTTCTCGAAGGGAGCCCTCGATGACCACCAGCGTCGAACAGCACAACCTGGAACAGCCGCTCCCCGCCGCCGCCCCGCCGTTCATCCTCTACCTCGACGGCGCCGAGTACGCCGACGAGATGCGTGCCCTGGCCGTCTGGGTCGGGGACCTGCTCCTCCCGGTCTACGGCCGCGAGGTCACGTCCCAGCAACCCTGGTGCCCGCGCTGGTGGGAGCACCTGGAGGCGGTGGCGCGGCTGCACGCCCTGTGGCTGGCCTGGCAGGAACTCACCGACCCCACGGCGGGCGCGTCGGGCCCGGCGGTGTGGCACCGCGACCACCTCGGCCCCGTCATGGCCGAACTCCGCTCCCCCGGCGGCCCGTTCGCGGGCTGCAAGGCGGGCACCCACCGCGCGAAGCAGCCGCCGACCGTCGAACCGTACGGGACGAACCCTTGAGCCGACGGGCCCCGAGCCGGGGGATCGACCGCCATACCCTGGACCGACGCACAGCGGAACACAAGGCGACCACCAGCGGAAACGAACTCGTGGGCGCCGGTCAGGGCCGACAGGAGAGACAGCCATGAACAACTCGACCCTCCGGTACTTCGAGGACGTCGTCGACTGGCGCCACCGCCGGGCGGGCCGGGCGCACACCCTGGTGCGGGCGGCGCACTCCACCGTCACCGGCCGGGCGGTCGCGGTCGTGTCCGAACTGGCGAGCAACCCCGACGACCGGGGCGTCACCGACGACTTCGGCAGCGTCGCGGACGCCGTACTGCCCGCCCTGCGCAGGGCGTTCGGCACGGAGCCGGTCGAGGTCTTCTGGATCGCCCACTTCGGCGCGTTCTCCTACCACGACCCGACCGGGCCGGAGTCCTTCACCCTGATCACCCTCACGGCGGGCCCGGACGGGCACACCGACGACCTGTCGGGCGACCGGACGTTCACCGCCCAGGACGTGGAGGAACTCCTCGGCCACCAGCTCGAACCGGTCGGCCAGGTGCTCGCCCGGATCGACCACGAAGCGACACGGGGGTGAGCTGACCGATGACCGAGCATGTGTCGGGGCGTGACGTCCTGCACCAGGCCAAGGCGTTGTACGCCAACTACCGGGACACCGTGGCCCCGACGGGACAGCGGGTGGCGATCATCCGCTTCCAGCCCGCGGAGAACGATCCGCCGGAGTGGAAGGTGAAGCTGGCGGCGTCGAAGGTCTCCGCCGAGCAGAAGGTGAAGAGCTTCGAGCACCTGGGCTTCCAGGCGGACCATGTGGTGATGCCGCCGGGCACCACGCGTGCGCAGTTCGCGGCGGTGCTGCAGCAGGCCAACCAGGATCCGGCGACCGGGCGATCATCGTGCAGTTCCCGCCGCCGGCCCATCTCCAGCCGCTCGTGCAACGGATGGACCCGGCCAAGGACATCGACGCGCTCACCAAGGGCCGTTCCCCGTACAACGCGTGCGCCACGGCCGAGGGCATCTGCCGGGTCGTGGAACCGTTCGCCAAGGACGATCCGGTGATCGCGGTCGTGGGCAGCAAGGGGTTCGTCGGGCAGGGCGTCGTCACCACCCTGCGCGAACAGGGCCACCGGTTGATGGAGCTCGACGCCGGCGACGACCTCCGACGGGTACGCGACGCCGACATCGTCGTCTCCGTCACCGGCAACCCCGGCATCCTCGGCCCCGACCACCTCCGTCCCCATCACCGGCTCGTCGTCGACTCCGGGTTCGTACCGCAGGCGGACGGCAGTGTGAAGGGCGATGTCCAGCGGTCGGCGTACGACATCCCGCAGCACCTCACCCCCGTCCCCGGCGGCATCGGCCCGGTCGAGATGGCCACCCTCATGGAACGCGTCGTCCGCCGCGAGGTGGACCCCGCCGCCCCTGCCTGGAAGGTCGAGCCGCGCCCGTACCAGACCAAGGAACAGCTGGCCCACGGCACACAGGAACCGCCGAGGGCCTCGGTGGCGACGGGACAGCAGTCACAGAACCAGCGGCAGCCTGGGCAACAGGCACCCGGCGGACAGACGCCGAGCCAGCCGGCCCCAGGTCAGCAGGCACCCGGTCAGCAGCCACCCGGCAACCCGATCGCGCAGGCGGCCAAGCTCCGCACCTGGGCCGGGAACGGGGGTCTCGGCCCCGGTACGGCCAACCCCACGGCCGGACCCTCCGCACCGGCCCGCGCCCAGCTGCCCAACCCGCCGAAGCCACCCACGCAGGCTGGACCGAGCCGGTGACCGCTGACCGCTGACCCACCCTGGAGAAGCCCGAGAGACCCGAAGAGGCCATGCAGCCGCCCACCTTCTTGCCACCCGACTCCCTGCCACCCGACTCCCTGCCGCCCGACTCCCTGCCACCCGAGGCCCTCACGCCCAACAGCTTTCCGCCCAACGGCTTTCCGACGCCCTCGGCCGTGCGGATCGCCGCCGCCGTACGCGCGCGTGAGCTGCGGGCCGTCGACGTGGTCGCGGCCGCGCTCGCCCGGATCGAGCAGGCCGAGCCCACGCTGTGTGCGTTCGTCGAGGTGTGGGCGGAGGAGGCGTTGCGGCGGGCGGCGGAGGTGGACGCGCGGGTCGCCGCGGGCGTGCGGCTGCCGTTGGCCGGGGTGCCGATCGGGGTGAAGGGTCGGTCCGGACTGCGTGGGGCGTCGGCGCGGGCGCTGATCGCGGCCGGCTGCGTCCCCGTGGGGGCGACCTCCGTGCCCGGTCCCGGCACCCCCTGGCAGACCTGGGGCCTCGGGGCCGGCGGCCGCACCGTCAACCCCTGGCGGGCCGACCGGACGCCGGGGGGCTCCTCAGCCGGGTCCGCGGCGGCGGTCGCCGCGGGCCTGGTGCCGATGGCGACCGGCACGGACGGCGCCGGGTCGGTACGTATCCCGGCCGCGTGGTGCGGCGTCGTCGGCCTGAAGACCACGAACGGGCGCCTGCCCTCCGCCGACCGCACGGGCCTCGCGGCGGCCGGCGTCCTCACCCGGTACGCGTCGGACGCGGCGGCGTACTGGCGGTGCGTGACAGGGACGGGGGACACGCGGGCTCAGAAGACGGGGGAGGGCGCAGGTCGGAGCGCGACGAACGGAAGAAGCCGCTCTCGGCCAGGGCAGCCGGGACGGCTGAAGCCACGTGCGCGGAGCGGACGGCTGAAACAACACGCCCAGCCGGAGCGGCACCGGCAGTCGGCCATGTCCCGCCTCCCCCCGCCGCCGTCTGGTCGGCCGACCTCGGCTTCGCCGACACCGACGCCGAACCCGCCGCGATCGCCCGCAGCGCCGCACTCCGCCTCGCGGACGCGGGCCTCGTACGGCTCGTAGGACTCACAGGACTCACAGGACTCACAGGACTCGTACAGCTGCCGGTACCGCAGGAGATCGCGCCCGTACGGCAGGACGCCCCGCCCTCGCGGGCGACACACCCGCCCACCCAGCGGCAGCCGAATCCGCTGTGGCTGGAGGACCCGGGACCGGCCTGGCTCGCCCTCCGTGCCGCGGCCGGCACCGGCCCAGCCACCCTCCAGGCGGCCCAAGGACTCCGCGCCGAGAACGACCGGCGGCTCGCCGCCCTCTTCGCCGAGGCCGACCTGATCCTGACCCCCACCACACCCAACACGCCCCACGGCCACGACGGCCCCGGTGACCGCTACTCCACGGCCCTCACCTGGGCGTTCAACCTCAGTGGCCACCCGGCCCTGAGCATCCCGGCCGGCTTCGACCCCGACGGCTGCCCGGTCGGCCTCCAACTGGTGGCCCGGCACGGCGAGGAGGAGTTGCTGCTGCGGGTGGCATGTGCCGCCGAAGTCGCGCGCTGAGGGAGATCGCCGTGCGGCAGGCACCCGCGGACACCCTGGCGTTCTCATGCGTACGCATATATTGTCTGCGCAAGTAATCGCTGTACGCCGCGCACCCGCGCGTCGCGTGCACGGACGCCGCATATCCAGGGGGACCCCATGACCCGCCGTTTCCTGTTCGTTCTCGGCAGCAGCCGGCCGGACGGCAACTCCGAGATGCTGGCCCGCGCGGCCGCCGAACAGTTGCCCGACGGGGTCGAACAGCGCTGGCTGGACCTCGCGGAGCATCCGTTGCCGGACTTCGAGGACCTGCGTCACGACAGCGACCATGTGCGACCGGAGGGCGACAACAGGGCATTGCTGCTGGACGCCACGCTCGCGGCCACGGACCTCGTGATCGTGTCGCCGCTGTACTGGTATTCCGTGTCCGCCCACGTCAAGCGCTACCTCGACCACTGGTCGGGCTGGCTGCGCACCCCGGGTCTCGACTTCAAGAAGACGATGGCCGACCGCACCCTCTGGGGCGTCACCGCGCTCGCCCACTACGAGGAGGAGGTCGCCGAGCCCCTCATCGGGACGCTCAACAACTCCGCCGCGTACATGGGCATGCGCTTCGGCGGAGTCCTGCTGGGCAACGGCAGCAAACCCGGTGACGTACTCCGTGACACGGCGGCCCTGACCCGCGCGAAGACGTTCCTCACCGAGGAACCGCCGTTCGCGCGCTTCCCGTACGACACGGACGCGGCTGGCGCCTGAGTCGTCTCACACGAGTCACGCGGGTCGGGCGGGTCGGGCGGGTCGGGCGGGTCAGGCTGTGATGTCCTTCGCCGTGAACCTTGCCCACGCCGCCGAGCCGAACACCGCCGCGTACACGGCCTGGAGGCCGAAGTTGCGTTGGAGATCGTCCCAGTAGATCGGCTCGCGCATGAGGTCGGCGAAGGAGAGCCAGTAGTGGGAGAAGAAGTACGGGTGGAGGGCGTCGAGCTGGGGGATCTGGTCGAGGATCTGGACGGTGATGAGGAGCCCGACCGTGGTGGCCATCGCGGCGATGCCGCTGTTGGTGAGGGTGGAGATGAACAGCCCGAGGGCCGCGATCCCGATCAGTGACGCGGCCACCGCCAGCGCGATCAGCAGCGCCCGCAGCAGCCCGTCGGCGAAGCTGATGCGCGTGCCGGAGATCGTCGTCAGGTCGCCGAGCGGGAACAGCAATGCCCCGACGGCCAGTGCCGAGGCCGCCACGACGAGGGTCGCGACCAGGCAGAACGTCATGGTCGTCGCGTACTTGGTGAGCAGCAGCCGGGTCCGGCCGGCGGGTGAGACCAGCAGATAGCGGAGGGTGCCCGCGTTCGCCTCGCCCGCGATCGCGTCCCCAGCGATCACGCCGACGGCCATCGGCAGGAAGAAGGGGAGCGTCGCGGCCAGCGCCGTGAACACCAGGAACAGCCCGTTGTTGGTGATCTGCGCGATGAACGCGGGCCCGCCGCCACCGCCGCCCGGTCCGCCGCCCATCGACGCCCCGTCACCCGTCTCGATCCGCACCGCGATCCCGACGAGTACCGGCACCGCCGCGAGCACACCCAGCAGCGCGATCGTCCGCCACCGCCGGAAGGTGGTCACCAACTCGCTGCGGAACAGCCCGAAGGTCCAGAGGATGCTGGACGTACGGGCGTCGGATGAAGCGGCCTCGGGCGTCACCGCCGGCTCGGCCTCACCGGAGGACATCTCAACCCGCGACATCGAAACCCTCCCCCGTGAGCGCCACGAACGCGTCCTCCAGGGAGGCGCGTTCGAGGGCGAAGCCGCGGACGCGGACGCCCGCGGTGACCAGTGCGGCGTTCAGATCGGCGAGGTCGCGGTCGGGTGGTGGCGGTTCTGCCGTCACCCGGCCTCCCTCGCCCACCCGGTCCCCCTCGGCCGGGCCTCGGCCGTCGCCCCGGCCCTCTCCCTCGGTCACAACCACATCCCCGACGCCCTGTTCCTTGAGTACGCGGGCCGCGTCCGCCGTGTCGGGGGTGGTGACGACGAGGCGGCCGCGCGCGCCGGCCGCGAGTTCGCTCACCGACCCCTGGGTGATGAGTCGGCCCTGGGCCATGACGGCGGCATGGGTGCACACCTGCTCGATCTCGTCGAGCAGGTGCGAGGAGAGGAAGACGGTGGTGCCGTCGGACGCCAGCTCCCGTACCAGGGCGCGGATCTCCCGCATGCCCTGCGGATCGAGCCCGTTGGTCGGCTCGTCGAGGACGAGGAGGCGGCGCGGCTGGAGCAGCGCCGCCGCGAGGCCCAGCCGCTGTTTCATGCCCAGCGAGTACGCCTTCGCCTTCTTGCCGGCGGCGGCCCCGAGCCCCACCCGGTCGAGCGCGGTCGCGACCCGCGTACGCCGGGTGCGCGGGTCGGCGGTCGGGTCGGCGGAGTCGTAGCGGATCAGGTTGTCGCGGCCGGAGAGGAACCCGTACAGCGCGGGTCCCTCGATGAGGGCGCCCACGTGCGGGAGCACGGTCCGGGTGGAGCACGGCATGGGCCGGCCGAGGACCCGGGCCGTGCCCGAGGTCGGCTCGATCAGACCCATCAGCATGCGGATGGTGGTGGTCTTGCCCGAGCCGTTCGGGCCGAGGAAGCCGAAGACGCTGCCGCTGGGAACCGTCAGTTCCAGGTGGTCCACGGCCACCTGGCCGCCGCGGAAGGTCTTGGTCAGCCCCTGGGTGTGGATGGCTGCGTCGGTCATGGCTCCCCTCGGGTACGGCCGGTGGGCCGGGACAGCGGTCTCGCCGTCCCGGCCCACCGGTCAGTCGTCGCTACTTCGCCGCGTTGGCCGCCTTCACCAGCGCGTCCTTGGTGACGGCACCCGCGTACACCTTGCCGTCCTCGGTGAAGAGGACGTTGATCAGCCGGGTCTTGAAGACCGTACCCGAGCCGAACTCGCCCTTGACCTGGTCGCCGAGGGAGTTCAGGAACCCGTCGACCCGGGCATCACCGGACGAGTCGCCGTCGCCGGTGGGCATGCCGCCCTCGGCGCCGCTGTCGAACTCGGCGATGGTGCTCCAGCCCTTGCCGATGGTCTTCAGCCCGTCGAGGCCGCTGGCGAACTCCTCCCCGGAGCCCTCGGAGCCCTTGAGTCCCTTGCCCTCCTTGAGTCCCTTGCCGTCCTTGGACGCCCCGTTCTTGCCGGACTCCTCGAACGCGGAGTCGCCGAAGCCGGACTCGTGGTCGCCCGACTTCTCGACCTCGTCGGCCTCCGTGACCTTCGCGCCCTTCGGCGGAGTGAAGTCGAACGTCGAGGCGCTCGGCTTGCCGAAGTCGACCTTCGTGAAGCCCGCGTCCACGACGGCCGCGCCGCCGCTCGTCGGGGTGAGCGTGAACTTCAGCGGCAGCCCCGTCTTCGCGTCGACGGCGATCGAGATCGCCCCGACCGTCGAACCGGACTGCTTCGGCTTGATCACCAGCTTGTAGGCGTCCCGTCCGGCGACCTGCGCGGTCCCGTCGACGGTCACGGATGTGGTGTCGTCGACGGCCTTCAGGGCCTCCTCGGCCAGTTTCTGAGGCGTGGCGGGCACGTCCTCGGAGGCGTCGGGTGCGTGCTTGCCCTTGCCGCCCTCACCCTCGCGGTCCTTGCCCTCACCGGCGTCGGTCGCGTGGTACACCTCGTTCGAGGCGCTGTCGTAGGCCCACAGGTCGTCGCCGTTGTGGATGACGCTGTACTCGGCGGCGTCGTCCAGCAGCGACAGCTTCTGCTTGTCCGGGCCGTCGGTGGCGACCCGCAACGTGTGGGTGCCGGAGGCGAGTTCGAGGAGCTTGGCGGAGGGGTCGGCGGCCGATCCGCCGTCGCCCCCGGAGGGCGCCTGCGAGGCGAGGCCGCCCGCGAGACCGCCCAGGTCGGGCAGGCCCAGATCCGTGGTGATCTTCACCGTGCCGGACACCTGCTCTACGTCCGAAGCGGCGATCTTCTCGATGAGTTCCTGCGCGCTGATCTTCGGCAGATCGGGGTCACCGGAGCCGGCGAAGGCCGGGACGAGCCCGATGGTCGCGGCCGCCACGCCCAGCACGGTGACCGGGACGACGTACCGCGCGGCCTTGCGTCGCCGTGCCGAGCGCATCTCCTCGGCCTCGGCCGCGAGCGCGGCGGCGTCGCCGGACCGGGCGCTGTCGTCGGTTTCGTACGGTGCCATGTGTGCCTTACCTCCGTCGTCGGCGGCGGCGTCTACTCGGAGCCGCCATTCTCACCCGAATCGGTGAGGAGTGGTGATACCCATCTGACCAAATCGGCCAGAGAGAAGCGTCAGACTCCGGGCTCAACTCGACGTACTGCTACGGGATGACACAGCGAGGCGACACCTCCCCCCAACCCGTAGGGGTCGTCAGGGGGAGGCGCCGTCGATCGAACTGGCGCTCTAGCGATTGACGAACACGTAGTCCGCCTTGTGCGGGACGCCGCCGACGGTGTTGAGCCGGAGGATCTCGGCGGTGTTCGCCGGCAGCCCCCGGCGCTTGGAGGCTTGACCGGGTACCGTCATCCGAACGGGTGGCTGCGCTGCTTGTCGGTGCCGCGCCGTCCTTGTCCCCCACGGCGGGCCCGCCCGGCGCCGGCGCCGCCGAAGAGGTCGCCGTCGGCGTTCCCACCTTGCTGCACCGCGATCTCCTGCCCGCCCCCGCGGCTTCCGCTGTCCGCGACCGCCGGGATCACGGCGGCGGCGACACCGGCCGCGGTGGCCACCGCGATGCCGGAGAAGATCAGACCCTCACCACGCGATTGCCACCGCGATTACCACGCGATGCTTATGCAACGAAAGACCCCGCGATTCCGTTTTCTCCCCGTAACGCAGCCAACGCCCCCTGCATCAGCTTCCGGGCGTTGATTGATCGGGCCCGTCCGGCGATTGCGGACGAGCCCGGGAGTCGACGGTGCCTAACCGGCGCGGCGCCTAACCGGCGCGGTGCACCACCGCGTCGCACAGCTCCACGAGCGCCGCCTTCGCGTCGCATTCCGGCAGCGGTGCCAGTACGGCCCGCGCCTCCTCCGCGTAGCGGATCGTGTCGCGGCGGGCCTGCTCCAGCGCGGGGTGGACACGCAGCCGGGCCAGCGCCTCGGCGTGGCGCGCGTCGTCGGTGAGGTCGGAGTCGAGCAGTTCACAGAGGGCGATGTCGTCCGGCAGCCCCAGCCGCCCCGCGTGCTCGCGCAGCCGCAGCACCGGCATGGTCGGCACACCCTCACGGAGATCCGTGCCGGGGGTCTTGCCGGACTCGTGCGAGTCGGAGGCGATGTCGAGGACGTCGTCCGCGAGCTGGAAGGCGACGCCGAGCCGCTCCCCGTACTGGGTCAGCACGTCGACCACGGTCTCATCGGCGCCCGCCATCAGCGCGCCGAGCCGCCCGGCGACCGCGACCAGCGACCCGGTCTTGCCGCCCAGCACGTCGAGGTAGTGCTCGATCGGGTCGCGTCCGTCGCGCGGCCCCGCGGTCTCCAGGATCTGTCCGGTGACCAGCCGTTCGAAGGCCTCCGCCTGGATGCGGACGGCGTCAGGACCGAGGTCGGCGAGGACGTGCGAGGCGCGGGCGAAGAGGAAGTCACCGGTCAGCACGGCCAGGGAGTTGTCCCAGCGGGCGTTCGCGCTCGGCACGCCCCGGCGCACCTCGGCCTCGTCCATCACGTCGTCGTGGTACAGCGTGGCCAGATGCGTCAGCTCGACCACCACCGCCGAGGGCACGACACCCGGCGCGTACGGGTCACCGAACTGCGCCGCGAGCATCACCAGCAGCGGCCGGAACCGCTTGCCGCCCGCGCGCAGCAGATGCTGGGCGGCCTCCTGGATGAACGGGACCTCGCTCTTGGTCGCCTCGAGCAGACCCTCCTCGACGGCCGCCATTCCGGCCTGGACATCGGCTTCGAGAGCCTGGTCCCGCGCGCTCAGCCCAAACGGCTCGACGACGGTCACGAGGGTTCTCCTGTCTGCTGACGTCTACTGACGGTCACACGGTCGGTCTAGGTCGCTCTCACGGTCGATGACAAAGTTTGTCGATCTGTCGCTGTCATCACCCGAGTCAGCGTATCCGGTCACCTTTCGATCACCACGAGCGCCCACGGCTTCGCCCCGAGTGGTAGGGGACCGCCGCTCCACATTCTTGATCAACTGATACGCGCCCATACCCACCGACGCGCGTGCCGCACCCGCCCGCGACGGTCGGCCCCGAGTACCCGGCCCACCCCCGGAGACGCCTCCGCGCTCCGCGGTCGGCCGAAACCGCGCCCACGCGTCCACCGTTTCCCGCTCACGCACGGCCCCCTCGCACCTCCCGGGCACACCCTCCCACCCCTCCCGCGCACGCCCCCTCCACCCCTCCCGCACACCCCCTCCACCCGGCCCGAGTTGACCGATTTGCCGCTTACTCTGCACTTCACCCGACTTCTCCCGTGAGTTGGGTCACCCGCATCCCGCATGGCACCCCCGCCCCACTCCGGCGACTTTCCCTTTGCGGTAGGCAAGTTGAGTCGCGAGCCGTGCCCGGAACCGGGGTCGAATCGCAGCAAACTCAAGGTCAACTGGACCAAACCGCCAAACCGGGACTTGTTCCCGTCGTGTGCTCTCGCATACGTTCACACCCCGTCCGGACGGACCGCCGAATCCTGCCGCCGCCCCGGACTCCCCATCCATCACCACTCATCCACGTACGGCAGGAGCGGGGGACCCAGGCAAGCCGCCGGTCCGAATTTCCCCACCGGACCGGCTAGGGGTGAAGCCACGCGCAGTACGCCCAGCGGACGCGGCACGCACAGCGACCGCCGGGACGACGCGCGCGGCCGGGCATCTCCAGCCCGAACCCGACAGCTCACCTCGCAGGCGACGGAGAGGAATCCGCCATGCCCGCAGGCAAACACCGCCGCCCCAGAAGCAACGCGTTGACCCGTGGCATCGTCGCCGCCGGAACGGGCGGGGCCGCACTGGCCCTCCCGCTCACGGTCGCCACGACCGCGAACGCCGCCACCCCGACCCAGGCCGTCACCTCCGTACAGTCGGCCCCGCAGTCCGCGCCGGCCGCGGCGCAGGCCAAGTCCACGACCTACACCGTGGTCTCCGGTGACACGCTCTCCGCCATCGCGCGGAAGCACCACACGAAGGGCGGCTGGCAGCGGCTCTACAAGGACAACCGCGCGGCCATCGGCGACAACCCGGCACTGATCCGCCCGGGCCTGAAGCTGACGCTGAAGGGGACGAAGTCGTCCACGGCCCCTGAGTCGTCGACCACGAAGTCCTCCGCGAGCGACACGGCGTCCAAGACCGCCACGGCCACGCAGGCGTCGGTCACGACGTACGCGAACAACCTCGACGGCTGGATCCGCGAGTCGCTGGACATCATGGCGCAAAAGGGAATTCCCGGAACGTACGACGGGATCCACCGCAACATCATGCGCGAGTCGTCGGGCAACCCGCAGGCCATCAACAACTGGGACTCCAACGCCGCCGCGGGCACCCCGTCGAAGGGCCTCCTCCAGGTCATCGACCCGACGTTCGCCGCGTACCACGTGTCCGGCACCCCGTACGACCCCTACGACCCGGTCGCGAACATCACGGCGGCATGCAACTACGCCGCCGATCGGTACGGTTCGATCGACAACGTCTTCGGGGCGTACTGAGCCTCCGGCTCCCCCTTCTTCACCCTGTTCCCCTGGGCCGGCGGGCCCAGGGGAACAGTTGTTCAATGGGGCGGCCGCTCAGGGGAAGAGCTTCTCCAGCACCACCGCGATGCCGTCGTCCTCGTTCGAGAGGGTCACCTCGTCGGCGACGGCCTTGAGTTCGGGGTGGGCGTTGGCCATGGCGACCCCGTGCGCGGCCCAGTCGAACATCGGGATGTCGTTGGGCATGTCACCGAAGGCGATGGTGCGGTCCGGGGTCAGTCCGAGATGGTCGGCGGCCAGGGCGAGGCCCGTCGCCTTGGTGATGCCGCATGGCTGGAGTTCGACGGTGCCGGGCCCCGACATGGTGACCGTCGCCAGCGAACCGACCGCCATCCGCGCCGCCGAGGCCAACTCGTCGTCGGACAGATAGGGATGGCGCAGCAGCACCTTGCTGATCGGCTCGCACCACAGGTCGTCCCGGCGCGGCACCCGTACGGCGGGCAGCGTGGGGTGCGGCATGAGGTAGCCGGGCTCGATCAGGGTGAGGCCGTCGACCCCGTCCTGGTCGACGGCGGCGTACACCTGTCCGACTTCCGCCTCGATCTTGCCGAGCGCGGTCTCGGCGAGTTCTCTGTCCAGGGTGACGGACCAGAGCAGCCGGTCCGCGCCGTGGTCGTACAACTGCGCGCCCTGTCCGCACACCGCGAGCCCCCTGCTGCCGAGGTCCTCCAGCAGCGGGCGCACTCTCGGCGCCGGCCGTCCCGTCACCACGAGGTGCTGAGCACCGGCCTCCGTGGCCCGCGCCAGCGCGGCGAGGGACCGGTCGGAGAGGGTGTCGTCACTGCGCAGGAGCGTTCCGTCCAGGTCAGTGGCGATGAGTGAATATGCGGTGGGTGCGGCCATGATCAGAGAATACGGATGCGGCGCCCCATCGGTTCGACGCGAACCGGACGACGTCCGGCATCCCGACAGCCCCACCACACCCCAACGTCAACATCCCTTTCCCGAACCGCCGTTCAGTGGTGCTTCACCGACGGGTACTCAACCGCCGCCGCTCAGGGGCAGCGCCGTCAGGGGCGCGGGGCTGTATCGGCATGCGGCTCCGCCGCGTGGGCGCGAACAACCCCACGCACCCACACCCCGCGACGCACCGCCCTGCGCGAGCTCATCCCGGAACCGGCTCACCCGTGCGCCGCCGCAAGATGCCGAGCCAGCCGAGGCGAGGCGAACTCCGTCCCGCACACGAACCGCATCACCGGCCCGTACGACGCCGCCGCCGGCAACCCCGTGAAGTACAACCCCGGTATCGACGACCGGAACCCGGCACCGAGCACCGGCGTACCCCGGCTCACCAGCAGCTCCGTACGGAGTTCGTGCCCCAGGAACCCCATCGCCCCGAGGTCGACGCGGTACCCGGTCGCCGCGATGACATGGTCCGCGGCCACCTCCTCGATACGGCCCTCGTGTCCCTGAAGGGCCAGCAGGGGACGCCCGTCGATGACGCCGGCCCGCACGACCCGCTCCACCTCCCGCACCTCGACCCGCCCCTCGAACCGCTCCCGCAGCCACCACGCGCCGAGCGGCCCGAGCACCCGGCGGACCAGGAAGTGCCGGGTGGCCGCGGGCAGGTACCGGTACGGGTGCGGGTAATAGGTGAGCACGTACAGCGACCAGGCCCGCCCGAACGGCGACTCGGGGCGCAGCCGTGGCTGGTTCCACGGGGGCGCGCCGAAGGCCACCGCGCCCCGGCCGCGCGCCACCACACGCACCCGCGCGCCGGCCTCGGCCGCCAGTACCGCCGTCTCCAGGGCGGACTGCCCCGCGCCCACGACGATCAGTTCCCTGTCCTTGAACCGGCTCAGCTCGGGGTGCTGTGAGCTGTGGGAGACAGGCCCCGTGGGGGCGGGTCCGTCCACGGCCGCACCCGCCAGCTCGGCCGGCAGATGCGCCAGCCCGAACAGCCCGCTCGCCACGACGACGGCCCGTGCCGCGAACAACTCCCCCGAGTCCAGCTTCAGTTCGAAGCCGCCCCCCGTGCTCCGGTCCACGGACACCACCCGCACCCGCTCCAACTCGGGCACGAGCCGCTGCTGAAACCACTCCCCGTACGAGATGAAGGTCTCGACGGGAATGATGTCCTCGTCCGTCACCAGCCGCCGGATCCCTGCCGCGTCGCAGTAGTCGGCCAGGGTGTGACCGCGCTGCGGGGCGTCGATGTTCGACGCCGCCGGGGTCGACTTCAGAAGCATCCCGGCGGGCATGTTGTCCCGCCAGCTCACCATGGGTTCGCCGAAGACGCGGACCGGAATGCCACGCGCCCGCAGATGGGCGGCGGTGGACAGACCGAACGGCCCGGCACCGATGACTGCTACCGGTTGAATCACGAAGTCCCTCCCCAGGACGCGTTATGCCTACTTCGTGTTGTTCTGTGCGACTTTCGTGTTCACGTATGGTCGCTCACCGCATGGGCGCCCGGCTAGGGCGCACATGGCTAGGGGCGCACATGGGCATTGCCGAGACGGTTGCTCCGCCACAGGTGATACAGATGCTTCGCGCCCGGCCGCACGAAGCGCGCGAGCATCGTGAGGAACGGCAGCGGATCGTCACCCGCGAGCCACGCCAGCTCCGTACCGCTCGCGCGAGCCGGCGCGTGCGGCGTGCTGTACCCGCTGCGCCGGTAGGCGAGCAGGGCCGGCAGATCGATGTTCTCCACGATGTACCGGCGCCCGGCGAGCTGTTCCCCCTCCGGCACCGGACGTCCGGTCAGATCGAGGTGCATGGCGCGTACGACGTCGATCCCAGCCTCGTTCTCGAAGAGCCGGAACTGCGCGCCCATCCGCGGATTGAAGTCGAGCAGCTTGTACCGCCCGTCCCGCCGGTCGAACCTCAGATCGAGGTCGATGATCCCGGTGAACCCGATCTGTTTGATGAACCGCGCGGCGATGTCCGCGAGTTCGGGGTTGTCGACGACATACGCGTTCGCCGTCATCCCCGCGTGCGGCGGCCACGACCGCACCTTCACCCCGGTGAACATCGCGAGCGGCGTCGAGTCCGCGTCGAAGTACGCGTGCACGATCCAGTCCTCGGCGTCCTCCCGGGGCAGGTACTCCTGGAGAATCACCCCGGGCCGCTCACCCCATCCGCGGGCCAGCCGCAGCAGGCCCTCCCGGTCGGCGATGCGTGTCGTCCCGTTCACCGCGGGCCGGCGACGCCGCTCGAACGCCTCCCTGTTCTTGGCCACCACGGGGAAGCGGGCCCGTTCCGCGAACCGTTCGACCTCCTCGTACGACTGCGGGAACGAGCTCACGGGGCTGGAGATGCCGTGCTCCACGCACAGTTCGTGGAGCCCCTGCTTGCTGGCGAGCCGCCGAGGGAGCTTCCCGTCGACGCGGGGGAAGAGGAACCGGGTCGCCAGCTCCTCCTGGTGCTCGGCGATGAGCACCGCGGCTTCCTCGTCGGTGGGAATGAGTACGGCGGGCCGCCCTATCCGCCGCCCTATGCGCAGCAAGCCGTCCACCAACCACTCGGACTCCTCCGTCCCGGTGGTCGGCCACACGAACGCCCGCCGCAGATAGCGCGAGACGGCGGCCGGCGTGTACCGGTCCTCCGTGATCGCGTACATCGGCACTCCGAGCCGCCCCAGGCTGCGGATGGCTCCGACGCCACCATGGTGCAGCGGATAGTCGCCGAGCTTCACGACGATCCCCGGAACGTCTCGGTCCGCCTGTACCGGCGCACCCCAAGTACCCCTGGCCACGGGTCCCCCCACGTGTCCCCCCTACCGGACCCGGACCCACCCCGTCCGCGTCCCCCAGAGGACGCTAAGCCGGAACCTTTCCTTCCGACCCTCCCCTATCAGGACATTACGAACTCTTTAGACACTCCCCGATCTTGGCACCGCCCCGTAACGTGTGCCGCGACCAGAGGTACGACGGAACGCACGAGAGCGAGGCAGCCCCCGATGCCCCCCTTCGATGTCCCCGAAGGCGATCCCTTCGATGTCCCCGAGGGCCACCCCTTCGGTCCGCACAACCTCCCCTACGGCGTCTTCTCCTCCCCCGGTTCCGACGCCCGTACGGTCGGCGTCCGCCTCGGCGACCACGTCCTCGACGCCGCGGCGGCGGCCCACGCCCTCGGCTCCCCGTACGCCGCGCTCCTGGCCCACCCCACCCTCAACCCCCTGCTGGCGGCGGGGCGCACGGCCTGGTCGGACCTCCGCCGGGCGTTGACGGCGTGGCTGACGGTGCCCTCGCACCGGGAGACGATCGCCCCGCACTTCCACGCGCTGTCCGCCGTGACCCTCCACCTGCCGTTCGAGGTGGCCGACTACGTCGACTTCTACGCCTCCGAGAACCACGCGCGGAACGTGGGCCAGATCTTCCGCCCCGACTCACCGGACCCGCTCACCCCCAACTGGAAGCATCTGCCCATCGGTTACCACGGCCGGTCCGGCACGGTTGTCGTCTCCGGCACGGAGGTGGTACGGCCGTCCGGCCAGCGCAAAGCGCCCACCGATCCGGCGCCCGTATTCGGTCCGTCCGTCCGTCTGGACATCGAGGCGGAGGTCGGGTTCGTGGTGGGGGTGCCCTCGGAAATGGGGCGTCCGGTGGGGTTGGGTGACTTCCGCGACCACGTCTTCGGTGTCTGTCTCCTCAACGACTGGTCCGCGCGCGACCTTCAGGCCTGGGAGTACGTCCCCCTCGGCCCCTTCCTCGGCAAGTCCTTCGCCACGTCCGTCTCGGCCTGGGTCACACCCCTGGACGCCCTGGACGAGGCCCGGGTGTCGCCGCCGGAGCGCACGCACCCGCTCCTCCCCTACCTGGACGACTCCGAGCCGCACGTCGACCCCGGCGGGTACGACCTCCACCTCACCGTCGCCGTCAACGGGCACGTCGTCTCGGAACCGCCCTTCTCCACGATGTACTGGACCGCCGCGCAGCAGCTGGCCCACATGACCGTCAACGGCGCCTCCCTCCGCACGGGCGACCTCTACGGCTCCGGCACGGTCAGCGGCCCGTCCCCCGCCCAACGCGGCTCCCTCCTCGAACTCACCTGGAACGCCAGCGACCCTCTCGACCTCCCCACCGGCAAGCGCACGTTCCTGGAGGACGGCGACGAGGTGACCATCACGGCGTGGGCTCCGGGACCGGGCGGGACGAGGGTGGGGCTGGGCGAGGTCACGGGCAGGGTCAGGGGTCGGGAGTAGCGCGGTGCGCCCTGCCGGTGGAGCGGGGCGCCTTGCCGGTGGAACGGGGCGCGTGTTCGCCGTGGGGGTACCGCGTCGTGGGCGGCGCACCATGCACCGTGGTTGCTCGCGCAGTTCCCCGCGCCCCTTCAGGGCGCCGCCACGGCCGCGAAGAGCTGCCCGACTCAGCGCACGGTCCGCCAGGCGTTGGACCTCCTCCGCGCCGAAGGCCTCGTGGAACGCTTCCCCGGCGTGGGCACCGTCGTCATCGCCCAGAAGTACCGTTCCTAAGGACTGAGCGGGAGTGAGTCCTGTTGCCAGGTCTCGTGCTCAGTCGAACGCCCCGGACGGTGTTGGGCGTTCTGGTTGCCCGCGTTCACTCCGCGTCCGGGCGGCACGGATCGTGTCCGTGGTCCGGGGATGCGGGGGCGGGGTTCCTCACGCCCAAGGATGCCTGGTCCGGCCTGGACGGTCCGATGCCCCACCGCATCACTCCGGTGCTGTGGGGGCGGTGTCGTCCGTCGCCGGATCGGGTGTCCCTGGGCGCGCCTTCCGATCGCCACGGCAGCAGCCTCGTGGCGGGTGGTGGTGCGGGTTGTGCGGGTGAGGGGTTTCTGCCAGTGCTGGGCACCCCAACGAGAGGTGTAGGCCGGGTCGACGGCGATGACCGCGATACCCGTGGCGTCGGCCATCGAGGACAGTCGGGCGCGGAGCTTGGCGGTGGGCATGCCGGAGATGAGCCGGCGGAAGCGTGTGCGGCGGCCGTGTTTTTCGCGGGTCTTCTCGGCGGCGAAGTCCAGGTCCTCGACCGCGATCGCCTTGACGCCGCAGGTGTGGGCCCAGTGCAGGAGGCGGGTGAGGGCGTGGCGGACCTGGGCGTCGCGGTGGTGGGCGGTGCCGGTCAGGTCGTAGAAGAAGCGGCGCGGGCTGCCGGTCGGGTTGCCGTGAACGTCGAGGTGCCAGGCAGCGAGGTGATCAGCGTTCATGTCGACGCCGATCACACCGTGGGTGAGAGCTGTTTCGATCGGGAGGGCGGGGGTGAGCGGGAGCTGCCAGGAGGCCGTCACATACCAGCGGTCCCGGCTGGTATCCAGGTGGATGCGGTAGGCGATCGCCCGGTTGGCTGCGACGCGGTCGGCCCACTCGCCGCCCCGGTGCGCGAACGCGACCCGGCCCGCCAGGACGTACCGCCCGTGCGGAGCATTCGCCAGATACGCGAGCGGTGCGGGGAGTTTGATGCTCGCCTCGCCGTCGGGGCTAATGCGGATGGTCTCGTTGCCGTAGCGTTTGCCGGACTCGCCGTCCGCCTGGCAGAACCAGCGCTCCGCCTCCCAACGCCCGCGCCACGCGGACTCCGTGAGCCCGGCGGCGTCCAGGTGATGGCGGGTGCGGGCCAGTTGTCTGCCGCCCCGTGCGACGTGGACGAGGCCGGCCTCACGGTCGGCCCGCGCAGTGGTCAGCCGGTCCTGAAGTACCCGCAGACGCCTCGACTTCGCGTGCCATTCCCGCCGGGACCGGTAACCCCCGGGCGTCTTCTTCGTCCCCTTCTGCCCGACCGGTAGGGACAGCCGGTCCTCGATGGTGCGGACGCCTGCTTCCAGGTTCTGGATGTGCGCGAGCTGGCAGCGGCGGGCCAGCGCCCACTGGTCGTGCGTGGCTTTGGTGATGCTGCCCGCCCACCGCGACGACGACAACGGCGTCAGCTCCCGCTTACGCCCCGCCCACGACTCACCGGAATGCTCCAGGCCGTCCCGGCACCGCGTCTTGAGGTCCTTCGAGGCCAGCGACCCCAGATACCCGCCCACCAGGAGCAGCACCTTCTCATCGCCCGGCGTCAGCTGCTTGAGACGGGTCCGAACGGCCACACCACTCGGACCGGACGCGACGAACGCCGCCGCCACACTCCTCAGCCCACCCATCCCGACACCCCCGCCCCATGCCACCCGAAGAACCCTGTCGCCATGACAAACGAGCGCCACCCGGGAAGGTCACGCATTCGATGAAAGAACGTCAGTTCGCCACCGTGAGTCGACCCCACGGCCGAGGTGCACGCCACGAAACTGCCCCACACTCACTCCCACTCACCAAAACGCTCTTGAACACACTCCAGCGACAGCAACTCCAGACCCCTCCCGCGAGGTCCGCGTCACGATCTCCAAGGCCTTGGCCACGATCGCGGCGAAGACCTCCGCGCCTCAGACCCCCGCCCCCACGACACTCACCGCTCTGCCCGCCCTCACTCACGACCCCGACCCCCTGGTCCGCGCCGCCGTCTACGGCGCGTTGGGCACGGTCGGCTGCCCCCTCCGCTCGCCGCCCAAGCCGTCACCGCCCTCTCCGACCCCGCCTGGCAGGTCCGGGCCGGCGCCGCCACCGCCCTCTCCACAGCACCCTCGCCCGTGGCCGTCCCGGCCCTGCCCAGCGCCCTCACCGACCCCATCGCCGACGCCCGCAAAGCCACCGTCCTCTCCCTCACCCGCCATACCACCTCCGAAGCAGTCCGCACAGCCCTCACCACAGCCACCAAGGACTCCGACGCCGACGTCAGGGCATACGCGTCCCGTGCACTGTCGGCATAGGGCTCCTGTCGGGGAAGACGAATCGTTGGACGTACTCGACCGGCGTGGCACGAGACGGCGCCTGGTACGCGCTGAAGGAACTACCGGACGACGCCCGCAGCTTTCTGGTGGAGATCACCGAGATCGTCACGGCCCCGGCGAATACCGGGCCAGGCGATGTGAAGTTCGCTGCCGCCCAGGGGAGAGCGGCGATCACAGCCTGTGATGATCTCCGCGTGGGACACGAAGACCTGACGGGCGAACAGTGGGCCACGCCTCGCGAACCTGGGCGAGCCGTACCCGCTGGGCGTCGACCCAGTCGTCCGGCAGCCGCACCAGGACACGGACCGAGGTGAGGGACACGACGGGGTCTCTCACCGTGACCTCGACGGCGTTGAGGATCCGGTCCTGCGAGTGGTACGGGCCCGTCGGTGTGATCCGCACCTCCGGGTTGCGCCCGTCGTCCATCCACTCGACCGGCCGGCCCTCGGCAAGCAGGTCGAGCGCCTCCGTCCAGTCCTCCAGATCCTCCGGCAGCAGGCACACCTCCTTGAGGTGCCCGTTCGCGAACTCGCTGGTCACCACTATGTCGACGTCGAGGCAGCCGTCCCACGGCAGACCTTGGGTCGTCGGTCCCCCCACACGGACTACGACGCTGTTCTCGTCGTCGGCAAGGCGAATCAGCTCCATCTGATCGCCCTCGGTGGTGATCATTCCGTTCGCGGTGCTAGGCCCAGTCATCATGCTCGGGCTCCGGCTCCGTATCGGGCCAGTCGAAGTCCTCCCCCTTGTCACCCGCCGAAGGCGAAGGCGGTCCCGACTCCGGCTCCGCCTCTGACGCCGACGACCCGCTGGAACCCCCGCCCAGCGAAGCCAGCACCGCCAACACGCCCTCCCCGTACGTCGCCAGCTTCTTCTCGCCGATTCCGCTGATGGTGCCGAGTTCGGCGACGGACGCGGGGGCCGTGGCCGCGATCTCGCGGAGGGTGGCGTCGTGGAAGATGACGTAGGCGGGGACGCCGTGTTCGCGGGCCTGCTCGGCGCGCCAGGCACGCAGCGCCTCGAAGACGGGGAGCAGGTCGTCGGAGAGCTCGACCGCCGCCTTGGGTTTGCGGTCGCCCCGGCCGGAGCCGGAGGAGCCCGAGCCGGACGACGCCGACCGCGAGGTCGTCGGCTTCTTCGGTTCCTTGCGCAGCGGCACGTCCCGCTCCCGCCGCAGCACCGCCCCGCTCTCCTCGGTGAGCACGAGCGTGCCGTACTCGCCCTCGACCGCGAGGATCCCCTCGGCGAGCAACTGCCTTACGACGCCCCGCCATTCACCCTCGGCCAGTTCCTCGCCGATGCCGAAGACGGAGAGCTGGTCGTGGTCGAACTGGATGACCTTCGCGGTCCGCCGCCCCAGCAGGATGTCGACGATCTGCACGGCGCCGAACTTCTGCCCGCGCTCCCGCTGCAGCCGCACCACCGTGGAGAGCACCTTCTGCGCGGCGACCGTGCCGTCCCAGGTCTCCGGCGGTACGAGGCAGGTGTCGCAGTTGCCGCAGCCTTCGGCCTGCGGTTCCTGCCCGAAGTACTGGAGCAGCTGGCCTCGGCGGCACTGGGCGGTCTCGCAGAGCCCCAGCATCGCGTCCAGGTGGCTGGCGGCCCGGCGGCGGAACGCCTCGTCGCCCTCGCTGCCCTGGATCATCTTCCGCTGTTGTATGACGTCGTTCAGGCCGTACGCCATCCATGCCGTGGAGGGCAGTCCGTCGCGGCCGGCGCGGCCTGTCTCCTGGTAGTAGCCCTCCACCGACTTCGGCAGGTCCAGGTGCGCGACGAACCGTACGTCGGGCTTGTCGATGCCCATGCCGAAGGCGATCGTGGCGACGACCACGAGCCCCTCCTCGCGCAGGAACCGAGACTGGTGTGCCGCGCGGGTGCCCGCGTCGAGGCCCGCGTGGTACGGCACCGCCTCGACGCCGTTCTTGCTCAGGAACTCCGCCGTCCGCTCGACGGAGTTCCTGGACAGGCAGTAGACGATGCCCGCGTCGCCCGCGTGTTCCTGGCGCAGGAAGGACAGGAGCTGCTTCTTCGGGTCGGCCTTGGGCACGATCCGGTACTGAATGTTGGGCCGGTCGAAGCTTGCCTCGAAGTGGCGGGCCCGGGGCATGGCCAGCCGCTCGGTGATCTCCCGGTGCGTCGCGCGGGTGGCGGTGGCGGTGAGCGCGATGCGCGGCACGTCGGGCCAGCGCTCGCCCAACAGGGAGAGGGACAGGTAGTCGGGGCGGAAGTCGTGGCCCCACTGCGAGACGCAGTGCGCCTCGTCGATCGCGAACACCGCGATCTTGCCGCGTCCGAGCAGGTCCAGCGTGGCGTCCAGCCGCAGCCGCTCCGGCGCGAGATACAGCAGGTCGAGCTCGCCCGCGAGGAACTCCGCCTCGACCACGCGCCGCTCGCCGAAGTCCTGTGTGGAGTTGATGAACCCGGCGCGCACGCCCAGTGCCCGCAGCGCGTCCACCTGGTCCTGCATCAGCGCGATCAGCGGGGAGACCACAATGCCCGTACCGGTTCTGACCAGGGACGGAATCTGGTAGCAGAGGGACTTGCCGCCGCCGGTCGGCATGAGTACGACGGCGTCACCGCCCGTGACCACATGCTCGATGACCGCTGCCTGCTCGCCCCGGAAGGCGTCGTATCCGAAGACCCGGTGGAGCACGGCCAGCGCCTCGCTGTCCGCCCCGGTCGTGCTGTCCTCGTCCGCCATCACACTCGTCCCGCCCGTCCCGATCATCGCCCGTCCCCCGCGTCGTACGTCTTCCGCACCGTGGTTCCTCCAGCCCCTGCCACCATAGGCGCCCGCACCGACAGCCTCAGAGTTATCCACAGGCTCCACCCGCATGAGGCGCGCCACGACCATGCCCCTCCGAGGCCCGGCACCGGCACACACGGCGGGACCCGGCCCCTCCAGGAG
>NZ_JBHVDX010000158.1:0-24045 GCF_042802555.1 Streptomyces sp. NPDC057474
GCTGTCCTTGGACGCCGACGCCGAGGCCTCCTGGCTCGGTGCCCCGCTCGGGGCCTGGCCGCCCTGGCCCTGCTGACCGCCGCCGGGGCCGCCGCAGCCGCCACCGCCACCGGGGCCGCCGTTCTGGCCGCCACCGCCGGGGGCGCCGGACGGCGCACCGGACGGCTGGCCGGAGGGCGCGCCGGACGGGGCACCCGACGGGGCCTGACCATTCGCGGACGGGGCGCCGGAGGGGGCTCCCGAGGGGGCGCCGGACGGGGCGCCGGACGGGGCCTGGCAGCTCTGCCGGCCGGAGTCGCCGCTGTTCGAGGTGGACGACGACGAGTCGCTGGAGCCGCACGCCACAAGGAAGAGGGGTGCGGCCGCCAGCAGGGCGACGGCGGGGACGAGACGCGCACGCTTCATGAGAAACAACGCCAAGAACGATGAGGGAGTTCGTGGGCGGCATCGAATCAACGCAGCTTGGGGCTCTCTTGGGTTCGCGCTGTGCCAAACCTGTGCGAACAGCAAAGCGATCACCAACCCACCCCGCCTGACCTGGCCTTTCACACCTTTCTCGCAACTCGGCCCTGATACAGGCTCGTGACAGAAGCGGCCGCGGCGGCCAGTTCGGCGCGCGCGTCGGGCGGGCCCAGCACCTCCAGCCGGTCGGCGAGGACCAGCAGTTGGCGCGCCTCCCCCCGGCACGCCGTACGACAGCCGCGCGGTCACCCACTCGCTCTCGCCGTGGTCCTCGGGCTCCGCCGGCCAGGCCGCCTGGAGGAACAGGAGCATGTCGAGGTAGGGACGTCGCACGCGCACGGTGACGTCGACGCCGCCCGGCCGTTCTTCGACCGACGCCGCAACTCCTCCCAGGCGTCGGCGAGTTCGACACCGGCTCGGCGCGTGGCGGGATCGTCCAGGACGGCCGCGGACCGCACCCGGTCCGCGCGGAAGGGCCGCGGCCTCCCCCGCAGGTCGGCGACGAGGTACCGGACACCGGCCTCGCAGCCGAAGGCCAGGGCCGGCCGCTCTCGCTCGACCCGGAGCCTGCCGAGTACTGCCTGGTGACGGCACGGGGCGCCCTCCCGGCCGGGCCTCGCGAGGGGCGCCCGTTCGAGGCGGCGGTGACGGCCCCCGAAGGGGCCGACGCCTACGGCCGGATGGCGGCCCGGCCGGGCCGTGGGCCGCTCAGTGCGACAGCCTGACGCGCGCCAGCTGCCGCGACTGCGCCACCAGCCGGTCCGCGCTGTCCCAGACCTCGGCGTCCTCCTCCAGGAAGCCGCCGGCGAGGTTGCGGGTGGCGATGGCGACCCGGAGCGGTCCCGGCGCCGGGCGGCACCGGACGTGGACGGTCAGCTCGACCGTCGGGACCCAGCCCTTGAGGCCCAGCTCGAAGGCGGTGGGCGGCAGTGCGTCCACCGCGAGGAGCAGGGAGAACGGGTCGGCGTCCCGGCCGTCGGCGAGCCCGAACCAGGACCGCATCTCGCCCTTGCCGGAGGGTGCGCCGAGCGCCCAGCCGAGCGTCGCGGGGTCGAGCTTCAGGAAGAGCCGGTCGGCGATCGCGGAGCCACCGGGGACGGGACCGGGGGCGTCCTGCGGGCCGAAGCACTGCTCGATCGGCGGGATCGCGGGCGGCTTCGCCGTCGTACGGACGTCGTCCGGGAGGGTGCCCAGGTCGCCGTAGGAGGCGAGGACGCGTATCCGCTCGACCTCGCGGCCCTCGTCGTCGTACTGGAAGAGGGAGGCCTGGCCGGTCGACAGGGTCCGTCCGGTGCGTACGACGTCCGTGCGGACGATCGCGGGGCCCGGCCGGGAGGCGGTCAGGTAGTGCGCGGAGATCGTGAACGGGTCGTCGTGCGGGAGCGCGTCGGCGAGGGCGCGGCCCAGGACGGCCAGGAGGTAGCCGCCGTTGACTGCGCCGGTGATCGTCCAGCCGGCGGAGAGGTCGATGTCGTAGACGCCCTCGTCGCGCCGCGTGAGCGCCGTGTCGCGGTCGAACTCGCTGTTGCCGATGGTCGCCTGGGATGCCTGAGCCATGGCGGTACCGTACAACAGGTTATTACTAAGCGGTAGCTTTATGTGTTGCGGTGACGTTTCACCTCGGAGGGCGAGGCCCGCTCGTCACCCCTCCTCGACCGCCGCGGACCGCCGGTTCCACGCCCTCGGCGCCCGCCAGTGGTACCGCATCGCCAGCAGTCGCAGCACGAAGGCCGTGATCGCGGCGAGGGCCGAGGTAAGGGCGTTCAGGGCGTCCTGACTGATGCACAGGACGACCATCCCGGCGCCGACCATCGCGGGCACGGCGTACAGGTCACGATCCCAGCGCAGCAGCGAGGGCACCTCGTTGGCGAGCACGTCACGGAGAACACCCCCGCCGACCGCCGTGGCGAGGCCGAGGGCGACGGAGGCGGTCAGACCGAGGCCGTACTCGTACGCTTTCGTCGTGCCCGCGACGCAGAAGAGGCCGAGGCCGGCGGCGTCGAAGACGTTCACCCCGGCCTGGATGCGCTCCACGTGCGGGTGGAGGAAGAAGACGAGGAGGGCGGCGAGCAGCGGGGTCAGGAAGTAGCCGAGGTCGGTGAAGGCGGCCGGCGGTACGGCGCCGATGACCAGGTCCCGGAACAGCCCGCCGCCGAGTGCGGTGACCTCGGCGAGGACGGCGATGCCGAAGACGTCGAAGTTCTTGCGGACGGCCAGCAGCGCGCCGGAGATCGCGAAGACGAAGATGCCGATCAGGTCGAGCGGGTAGGGAGACACCCGTACATTGTGACGCAGCAGTGAGCCCCCGCCTTACATTGCAAGGCGGGGGCTCGTTCTCGCTTACTTCTCGTCGGTTTCCTTGCCGACCTTGGTCTCGGCCGGCGCCTCGGTCCCCGGCGCGGCGACTTCGGTCTCGGTCGGCGCCTCGGCCCCCGGCGCCTCGGTGTCGGTCGGTGACTCGGCCTCCGGCTCCCCCACCGCCTTCGCCACCGCCGCCGACGTCTCCGCCGACTCGGCCAGCACCTTGTCCGGTACCAGCTCGCCCGCCTCCTTCGCGGCCGTCAGCAGGACGACGTCCTGGGGCTGCTGGTCCTCGAAGTTCTCGGGGTGGTGGCAGGCGACCCGCTGCCCCGGCTTCAGCTCGGCGAGGGGCGGCTCGGTGGTCGTGCAGACCTGCGTGGCCTTCCAGCACCGGGTGTGGAAGCGGCAGCCGCTCGGCGGCGCTATCGGCGAGGGCACATCGCCCTTGAGCAGGATGCGCTCGCTCTTGGCGTTCCGGCGCTTGGGGTCGGGGATCGGCACGGCCGAGAGCAGCGCCTTGGTGTACGGGTGCATCGGCGTCGCGTACAGGGAGTCCCGGTCGGCCAGCTCCACGATCTTGCCGAGGTACATCACCGCGATGCGGTCGGAGACGTGGCGGACCACCGACAGGTCGTGCGCGATGATCACGTACGTCAGGCCGAGCTCGTCCTGGAGGTCGTCCATCAGGTTGACCACCTGGGCCTGGATGGACACGTCGAGCGCGGAGACCGGCTCGTCCGCGACGACCATCCGGGGTTTGAGGGCGAGCGCGCGGGCGATGCCGATGCGCTGGCGCTGGCCGCCGGAGAACTCGTGCGGGTAGCGGTTGTAGTGCTCGGGACTCAGGCCCACCAGCTCCAGGAGGCGCTGGACCTCCTTCTTCACCCCGCCCTCGGGCTCGACGCCCTGGAGCTTGAACGGCGCCGAGACGATGGTGCCGATGGTGTGCCGGGGGTTCAGCGAGCCGTACGGGTCCTGGAAGATCATCTGGATGTCACGGCGCAGCGGGCGCATGCCGGCGGTCTTGAGGTGCGTGATGTCCGTGCCGTCGAACTCGACCTTCCCGCCGGACGGCTCCAGCAGGCGGGTGATGAGCCGGCCCATCGTCGACTTGCCGCAGCCGGACTCGCCGACGACGCCGAGGGTCTCGCCCCGGCGCACCTCGAAGTCGATGCCGTCGACGGCCTTGACCGCCCCGACCTGCCGCTGGAGCAGGCCCTTCTTGATGGGGAAGTGCTTGACCAGGCCCTCGACCCTGAGCAGCGGTTTCTCGTCGTCGGCCGACGTCTTCCGCACAGCCGTCGCCCCGTCCCGAATCTCAGTCTCGCTCACAGCTTCGGCGCAATCTCTTCGGTCCAGATCCGCGTGCGGTCCTCCTGCGACAGGTGGCAGGCGGTGAAGTGTCGGCCGCCGACCTCACTCAGCTCGGGGCGCTCGGTGCGGGTGATGTTGTCCTTGGGGACGTCCGCGTAGGGGCAGCGCGGGTTGAAGGCGCAGCCCGAGGGGACGTTGATGAGGCTCGGCGGCTGGCCCTTGACCGGGATGAGCCGGTCGGTCTGGGCGCGGTCGAGGCGCGGCATCGAGCCGAGCAGGCCCCAGGTGTAGGGGTGCTGCGGCTCGTAGAAGATGTCGTCGACCGGGCCGCGTTCCACGCAGCGGCCGCCGTACATCACGAGGATGTCGTCGGCGATCTCGGCGACCACCCCGAGGTCGTGCGTGATGATGATGACCGCGGAGCCGAACTCCTTCTGCAGGTCCCGGATGAGGTCCAGGATCTGCGCCTGGACGGTGACGTCCAGGGCGGTCGTGGGCTCGTCGGCGATCAGCAGTTCGGGGTTGTTGACCAGGGCCATGGCGATCATGGCGCGCTGGCGCATACCGCCGGAGAACTCGTGCGGGTAGCCGTCGACCCGCTTGTCGGGCTCCGGGATACCGACGCGGTCGAGGAGTTCGATGGCTCGCTTTCGGGCGACCTTCTTGCTGACGTCGTGGTGGACGCGGTACGCCTCGACGATCTGGCTGCCGACCTTGTAGTACGGGTGCATCGCGGACAGCGGGTCCTGGAAGATCATCGCCATGTCGCGGCCGCGCAGCCGGCGCACCTCGTCGGGGCTCGCCCCGACGAGTTCCTTGCCGTCCAGCCAGATCTCGCCCGACATCTGTACGTTCTTGCCGCGAGCCCCGAGCCGGTGCAGGCCCATGATCGCCAGCGAGGTCACCGACTTGCCGGAGCCGGACTCGCCCACGATGCCGAGGGTCTTGCCCTTCTCCAGCTGGAAGGAGAGGCCGTCGACGGACTTGACGAGGCCGTCGTCGGTGGGGAAGTGCACCTTGAGGTCGCGCACTTCGAGGAACGCCTGGGGGGCGTCCCCGGCGCGTGCGGGCTCGCCGACGGCGGCCCCGGTCTTGGACAGTTCGGTCACGAGAGCCTCACCCGCGGGTCGATCGTGGCGTACAACAGGTCCACCACAAGGTTCATGAAGACGACGAAGAACGCCGCGAGCAGGGTCACCCCGAGGATCGGGGGCAGGTCGTTGGCGCTGATCGACTGGACCGCGTACTCGCCGATGCCGTGCAGGGAGAACACGGTCTCGGTGATGAGGGCGCCGCCGAGGAGCAGGCCGACGTCCATGCCGAAGACCGTCACCAGCGGGGTCAGCGCGGCCCGCAGACCGTGCTTCACGACCACCTTGCGCTCGCGCAGGCCCTTGGCCCGCGCGGTGCGGATGTAGTCCTCGTTCATCGTCTCCAGCATGCCCGAGCGGGTGAGGCGGGCGTAGATGGCCGAGTAGAGGAGCGCCAGCGAGCACCACGGCAGGAACAGGGTGTTGGCCCACTGCGAGGGGTTCTCGGTGAAGGGGACGTACGTCCTGCCGAAGATCTCCAGTTGGTAGCTGAAGAGCAGCAGGGCCAGCTGTCCGGTGAAGAACATGGGCAGGGAGACACCCGCGAGTGCCACGCCCATGGCGGCCCGGTCGAAGAACGAGCCGGGCTTCAGGGCCGAGATGACACCGGCCGTGATACCGCCCAGCAGCCACAGTACGGCGGCGCCGGAGGCGAGCGAGATGGTCACCGGCAGCCGGCTGGTGAGCTGCGGCCAGACCTCCAGGTGGTCCTTGAAGGAGTAGCCGAAGCAGGGGGCGTCACAGCGGACCGTGGTGGGGCCCAGGTCGTACGTGGCACCGGAGACAATGCCCTTGATGAAGTTCCAGTACTGCTCGTAGACCGGCTGGTCCAGGCCGAGGTTCCGCTTGACCGCCGCGATGTCCGCGGGCGAGGGGTTCTTGCCGATGTACTGCTGTGCCAGCTGGTCGGCGGTCTGTCCGGCGAGCTTCGGCAGGATGAAGAAGATGCCGAAGGTGACCGCGGTGACGACGAGCAGCAGGATCACCGCCGCGATCGTCCGGCGGATGATGTACGAGATCACGAGGACCGGCGCCGGCGCCCGCGGGTGTGTTCTCCCGCGGGCGCCAATGCCTTCACCTGCCTTCCGGGGCTACTTCTTTTCCGTGGTACCGACGTTGAGGTAGTCGTACTGACCGCTGAAGGCCGAGGACGACACCAGGTTGGTGGCGTACGGCGAGCGGTACAGCAGGACCTTGAAGTAGGTCAGCGGCACGATGGCGGCCTGCTCCATGACCTTCTTGTCGACCTCGGTGTACGCGGCGGTGCGGGCGGCCTCGTCGGTGTTGCCGATCGCGTCGTCGAGCAGCTTGTTGACCGCGGGGTCGTCCAGCTCGGACAGGTTGGTGTTGCCGGACTGGCCGATGGCCTTGCCGTGCACGATCTGCTGCAGGAAGCCGTAGCCGGTGGGCCAGTCGGCACCCCACTGCATCATGATGAGGCCGATGTTGTTCTTCTTGTTGAACGCCGGCACGCCCGCGTAGTCGGAGAAGTACTTGCCCGACGGGTACTGCTTGATGTCGGCCTCGATGCCGACCTTCTTCAGCGCCTCGACGATCGCGGTGGCCGCGTCGACCTCGCCCTGACGGTCGGTGCGGGCGGAGATGGAGGTCTTGAAGCCGCCCTCCTTGCCGCAGGCCTTCAGGTGCTCCTTGGCCTTGGCGACGTCACCCTTGTTGTCCGGGGTGGCGTACGTGTCGGCCTTCTCGTAGCCCGAGACGTCGGTGGGCAGGACGGTGGAGGCGATGTCACCGCGGATCGGGCCGCCCATGGCGGTCTGCACGGCGGTCTTGTCGATCGCGTACTGCACGGCCTTGCGGCACTCGACGTTGTCGAACGGCGCCACCTTGGTGTTGATCGCCGTGTAGACGAGACGGCCGCCGAGCGCGTTGTCGGTGTTGGCCTCCTGGTCCTTGTCCTTGAGGACCTGGGCCTGGGTCTGGGCGTCGACACCGGTGCCCTGGATGTCGATCATGGTGTCGCCGGACATGACGTCCTTGTCGATGGTGGCCTTGTTGACCTTCAGGTTCACCACGATCTTGTCCGGGTACTGCTTGCGCAGCGGGTCCGTCTTGGCGTCCCACTCCGGGTTGCGGACGAGGACGATCTGCTTGCCCTCCTCGTACTTCTCGAACTTGTACGAGCCGGTGGAGACGACCTTCTTGGTGTAGTCGATACCGGTGTCCTTGGCCTTCGGCACCGGAGCCGTCTGCGGCATGCTCGCCAGGTAGTCGAAGTCGGCGAAGGCCTTGTTGAGCTTGAAGACGACGGTGTTGTCGTCCGGCGTCTCGATGGACGCGATGCCCGCCTCGTTCTTGTCCTTGTACGGGCCCTTGTACTTGTCCCCGCCGTCCAGCAGCTGCTGGAAGTAGTTGGGGCCGGAGGAGAGCACGTCACGGGCGAAGTTCGAGCGCTCCACGGCGTACTTGACGTCCTTGGAGGTGACCGCGGTGCCGTCCTCGTACTTGACGCCCTGGCGGATCTTGTACGTCCAGGTCTTGCCGCCGTCGCTGGGCGTGCCCGCGCTCTCGGCCAGGTCCGGGACGAGCTCGTTGCCCGCCTCGCCCGCGCCGGGCTTGAACGTCATCAGCGGACGCGCGTAGAGGCGGCTGAAGTTGAAGCCGTACGCGTAGTACATGTTGCCCGGGTCGAGCGACTCGGGGGCGTCGGAGCTGGCGTAGGTGACCGTGCCGCCCTTCGCCGTGGACTCGTTGACGACACCCTTGGTCGCGGCGTTGGCGCCGGCGCCCTTGGGGGTGTCCGTACCGTCTTCCGCCTTGCTGCAGGCGGACAGGAGCAGGCCGGCGCTGCTCACAACCGCGACAGCGGCCATTGCTGACCTTCGCATGATGGTCGGTTTCCCCTTCGTAGTTGGACAGTTGCGTGGGACTTCGGGCCACAACCGGGCCGCGGTCGCAGACGTCAGCGGCTGCGGGGGTCGAGGGCGTCCCGGAGGCCGTCACCGAGGAGGTTGAAGGCCAGCACCGTGATGAAGATCGCGAGGCCGGGAACGATCATGTACTGCGGGTCGACCTCGAAGAAGTCGACCGCCTGGTTGAGCATTCCGCCCCAGGAGGCCTGCGGCGGCTGGATCCCGACGCCGAGGAAGCTGAGCGACGCCTCGAAGATGATGTTCGTCGGGATGAGCAGGGTCGAGTAGACGATGATCGGCGCGACGAGGTTGGGCAGCAGCTCCTTGAAGAGGACGTACGGGCCACCGGCCCCCATCCCCCGCGAGGCGTCGATGAACTCCCGCTCGCGCAGCGCCAGGGTCTGACCGCGCACGATGCGCCCCATGTACGGCCAGTTGAAGAAACCGATGACGAAGATGAGCACCGAGATGTGCAGGGGCAGTCCTTCGAGGCCGAAGGCGCCGCCCTGGAGCGTCGCGGAGATGGCGATGGCGAAGAGCAGCAGCGGGAACGCCAGGAAGGTGTCCATCAGCCGGCTCACGATCGTGTCGACGCGGCCGCCGTAGTAGCCGGCGACCAGGCCGAGCACCACTCCGATGGCGTTGGACAGGATCGTCGCGCCGAACGCCACGACCAGGGAGACCCAGGAGCCCTCCAGGATGCGGGCGAGGATGTCACGGCCGAACTTGGGCTCGACACCGAGGGGGTGGTCCCAGCTCATCCCGCCGAAGTCGCCCTTGGGCAGTGAGGTGTTGGGGTCGATCAGATCCTGGTTGAAGGCGTTGGGGTCGAGCCCCAGCATCGACTGCAGCGGCCGGGAGAGGGCCGCGATCAGGATCAGCAGGACGACCACGACTCCGCCGGCGACCGCCACCTTGTCGCGCTTGAAGCGGGTCCAGGCGATCTGGCCGAGCGAACGGCCCTCGATCTTCTTGGCCTCGACACCTTCCAGCACGGCTTCGGGCTGCGCCTCGGCCTGCGATCCGGTCGTCTCTATGGGTGCGGTCATCGTCCCTCGTGCTTGCCCGTGCCGGTGGTTGCCGACTGTGCCTGGCGGCCGCCCGGGTCTGCGGTGCGGTCCGTCACCACTGCTGCTCTCTTGCTCTGTGACTACTGCTTGGTACGAGAGGGAGGCGCGGCACCGAACTTCGCCGTATGAACAGCGTGTTCGCCCGATCCCCCCATCGCTCTGGGGGAGTCTTCAACGGTCGCGCGATCAGGCACCAGACCCGGCGGCGAATGTATGCGCAACCGTGATGTGGCCAGCGGCGTTCCGCTATCCGGACGTGACGCTCTGTTGAGCGGTGGGTGCGGCGGTCATAGGTGACCCAGGTCATAAAACACGGGGGACAAGGCAGCCCTGCACGGGGCGTGAGCGCTCAGTAGCCGCCCGGGTATCCGTACCCGCCCGCCGCCGGAGCCTGCGCCGGGGCCGCGTGGGCCTCGCGGTCGTAGAAGGGGCGGGCTCCGGCGCGGAGCCACATGGCGACCGGGTCGTACTCGTCCGACATCGCGACCGTGGAGACGGGCAGGCCGTCCGGGACCGCCCCGATGGACTGCTGCATCATCGCGCGCACCGAGTCGACGGCGGGCGGCGAGGTGTCGTACACGTCGAGGCCGATGGCCAGATACGGCGCGCCGAGCGCGGGCTGCACCCAGGCGCGGCGCAGCGAGCGCACGGCGGGGGTGCGGTGGGCGTTCTGCGTGAGCAGGGCGTAGAACTGCGGGATCTCGATGGCCGGCTCGGACAGCCGGAGCGGGCCCGCGGGCTGCCGCTCCAGGCCCGTGGCGATCCGGCGCAGATCCAGCCAGGGGATGCCGACGCCGCCGCCCGGCGCGTGCGGGTTGAGCCAGAGGCCGTAGTGGTCGGGGTAGAGCGTGCGGGCCACGTCGAGGCCGTCGACCACCTCGTAACTGCGGTTCCAGCCACTGGCGGAGAGCTCCTGGGCGGAGGTGACGCACGGGGCGTAGTTGAACCCGTCGACCTCCATGTTCCCGTACTGCGCGTCCGGGGAACCGGCCTGGCCGTGCCAGAGCAGCATCCAGACCTGGCCGGAGGACGGGGCGGCGAGGGCACGCAGCAGCGCCTCGTAGGCGTCGTAACGCCCGGGCGTCACCTGGCGCAGCATGTGCTCGACCTGCCCGGTGGCGATGCGGCTGCTCGCGCTCACGTGGGCCGCCCTTCGGTGTTGGACCTTGGTTATAGGAACCAGCTTAGGTGGTGTGCGGGTTGAGCCGGTCAGGGCTCGGGGGTTGTTGTGCGTTGCGGGGTGCGGGTGCGTTGTGGCTGGTCGCGTCCACGCGGCGGAGCCGCATGGGGATACAGCCCCGCGCCCCTCACTGGGCGCCGGTCAGTACCCCTGCCGATAGAAGGGCCGTACCTTTTCGCGGAGCCAGTCGCCCACCGGGTCCTGGGCCACGTCCAGGAAGACCATGTTGACCGGCCAGGGGACGGGGGTCTTGGTCAGGGCGCGGCCGAGGGCGGCCAGGGGGAGGGCGCGGTCGGCCTCCCAGGGGCCCAGTTCGACGCCGATGAACATGACGGGGTCGGCGGTCTCGATCGAGGCGAGGCAGCGGCGGGCGGAGAGAACCACTCCGGATCCGGCGAACTCGGCCGAGGCGGCCGCGAGGAAGTCCACGGGGTCGTCCTGCCAGTCCGGCTCGAACAGCCGTACGCGGGCGCCGTTCGCCGATCCGTCCAGCGGGGTCCGCCCGGCCCGGCACAGCTCGGCCACGGCGGGCGGCGGCAACGGGATGCCCACGACACCGTCCGGGTTCAGGGCGAGGCCGATCTGCGGGGGCAGGCCGCGCGCGAACTCGACGGCCGGGGCGATCGTGTACGACATGTGGTTGCCGACGACCTGGCGGAACTGCTCCTCGGAGCTGAAGACCGGCACGTACGCCTGGCCGTCGAACTGCATCGTGGGCAGATCGAGCTGACCGCTCTGCGGACCGCCGCCCTCCGGCAGCGGCACCCACACGAAGCTGCGGGCCAGCACCTCCACGATCCGCGCCCCGGCCTGGGGCACCCCGAGGGACGCGGACAGCACCTCCTCCAGCTCGTTGCCGGGCCACCCGCCGTGCCCATGGGGATGCGCCTGTGCCGGAAAGTCCGCCGGGAAGTCCATCTGCTGCCTACCGCTTTGCTCCGTGATGCTGTTGTCCCTGCACCTTAGTGCCACCGGGGCGATTCAAGGGGCGCGGGGCAGCATCGATATGCGGCTCCGCCGCGTGGGCGCGATCGGCCACGGCGGACCCACGGCCCGCAACGCACCGCACCGCACCCCCGAACTCTCCCGCGATCTCACCCCATGAAGTCGATCCGCTTCAAGACATCCGCCGCGGCCCGGTCCATCAGCACCGCCGCCCCGCACCCCTCCGGCAGCCGCCCTTCCTCCACCGCCCGCAGCAACCGGGTCATGGCACCCCGGTGCCGCGCGAACGCGTACCGCGACACTCCCCGCCCCCGCTCCCGCTGCCCGTCCCGCGCCTCACCGGGAGTGACGTCGAGCAACAGCAGATGCAGGGTGCCGCCCCGCCTCCTGGCCTCGCGCGCGAGCCAGCTTCGCACCCACGCCTGCGCCCCGCAGTCGTGCACGACGACGCCCTCCCCGGAGCGCAGCGCCCGCCGCAGCCCCGCGTAGTGGGCGAGGCGCACGAAGGGCCGGTAGGCCGCGTACGGCAGGTGGCTGCCGAAGCGCGCGTCGAAGCGGTCGCGGGTGTCCTGGGAGTCGATCCGGACGCCGGGCACGGCCCGGCGCATCAGCGTCGACTTGCCGCTGCCGGGGAGCCCGGTGACCACCACCAGGTCGTCGGGCCCGAAGGACAGCCCGTGGGGGCTCCGCCCGGCACGCTCCCTGAGGTCGCGGACGACCGCCCTCGGGAACGGGCCGCACGCCTCACCGGCCGGTGCGACGGGCTGCTTGGGCATCGCGATGCCCGACGTCGTCGCGTACGCCGTGGTCCTGTTCACCGTGATCGTCCTCCCCAGGGGTATGGAAGTCCCATCCCCACAGATTGTAAAGAGAAGGTAATGCCCGATCCCTCCTGATTCAGTCCTCGTATTGCCACAAGGGTGCTACGGACCGCTGTGTCTGCCTGTGCTCCGTCGTCCCCCACCCGTGAAAGGTCCCCCTGCCGCGCCGCGTCGATGCGTGCAATGATGTGCGCGCCAACTGCATACCGGCCGCTTGAATCCGCGCGGGAGAGCTCCCAGCAGTCGTTCACTGGGGCGCCGAAGGAGCAAGTCCCTCCCTTGAATCTCTCAGGCCCAGATACCGCGCGGGCGAGGCACATCTGAAAAGCGGGCCGCATCTCTCTTCCGCAGGGGGCGGCTCCACCCACGGTGCAAGTCACGACCACCGATACGTACGGTCGTGGTGAACCTCTCAGGTTCCGATGACAGATGGGGAGGAACGACCTCGCCCGTCATGCCCTGGGAGCAGAACCGATGAGCAGTAGCCCCATCGCTGGATCGCGCCGTACCGCGCTCGATGCCCTGCATCGCTCGCTCGGTGCGACGATGACCGACTTCGCAGGCTGGGACATGCCCCTGCGCTACGGCTCCGAGCGCGACGAGCACACCGCCGTCCGTACGAAGGCCGGCCTCTTCGACCTCTCCCACATGGGCGAGATCACCGTCTCCGGCCCGCAGGCCGCCGCGCTGCTGGACCACGCACTCGTCGGCCACATCGGCGGTATCAAGCCCGGCCGCGCCCGCTACACCATGATCTGCCGTGCGGACGGCGGCATCCTCGACGACCTGATCGTCTACCGGCTCGCCGAGACCGAGGCCGGATCCCCGACGTACATGGTCGTCGCGAACGCCTCCAACGCCCAGGTGGTGCTGGACGCGCTCGTCGAGCGTTCCGCCGGGTTCGACGCCGAGGTGCGGGACGACCGGGACGCGTACGCGCTGCTCGCCGTGCAGGGCCCCGAGTCACCCGGGATCCTGGCCTCCCTCACCGACGCCGACCTCGACGGTCTGAAGTACTACGCGGGTCTGCCCGGCACGGTCGCCGGGGTCCCGGCGCTGATCGCGCGCACCGGGTACACCGGTGAGGACGGCTTCGAGCTGTTCGTGGAGCCGGAGCACGCCGTCGAGCTGTGGCAGGCGCTGACCAAGGCGGGCGAGGGCGTCGGCCTGGTGCCCTGCGGGCTGTCCTGCCGGGACACGCTGCGTCTGGAAGCGGGGATGCCGCTGTACGGGCACGAGCTGTCCACCGCCCTGACGCCCTTCGACGCCGGGCTCGGGCGGGTCGTGAAGTTCGAGAAGGAGGGCGACTTCGTCGGGCGTACGGCGCTGGCGGCGGCCGCCGAGCGGG
Organism: Streptomyces sp. NPDC057474; assembly: GCF_042802555.1. NCBI lineage: Bacteria > Bacillati > Actinomycetota > Actinomycetes > Kitasatosporales > Streptomycetaceae > Streptomyces > Streptomyces sp. NPDC057474. The sequence continues at coordinate 13,403 of NZ_JBHVDX010000158.1, forward strand.
CTGCCTCGACTCCTCCGCGCGTCCTCGTCGGGCTGGTCGCCGAGGGCCGCCGGGTGCCGCGCGCCGGATACCCGGTCGTCGCCGACGGCAAGGTGATCGGCGAGGTCACCTCCGGCGCGCCCTCCCCCACCCTGGGCAGGCCGATCGCCATGGCGTACGTCGACGCCGCGCACTCCGCGCCGGGCACCGCCGGTGTGGGCGTGGACATCCGGGGCAGCCACGAGCCGTACGAGGTCGTGGCGCTGCCGTTCTACAAGCGCCAGAAGTGACACCTTCGTAGTCGTTCGTTCGAGTCGGCCATTCTCAGTCGTTCGTCCGTCGTCGTTCAGAAGCGGCACCCGTGCGGACCCCGAGAGTGACACTGGGCACGTCCGCGCTGCTCAACAGCGGTTTCAGCAGTCCCCCATTCATCACCACTCCCCGCGTACAGGAGAATTCAGGTCATGAGCAACCCCCAGCAGCTGCGTTACAGCAAGGAGCACGAGTGGCTGTCGGGCGCCGAGGACGGCGTCTCGACGGTCGGCATCACGGAGTTCGCGGCGAACGCGCTCGGCGATGTCGTCTACGCCCAGCTTCCCGAGGTGGGCTCCACGGTGGCCGCGGGCGAGACCTGCGGCGAACTGGAGTCCACGAAGTCGGTCAGCGACCTGTACTCGCCGGTCTCCGGTGAGGTCACCGAGATCAACGAGGACGTCGTCAACGACCCGTCGCTGGTGAACACCGCCCCGTTCGAGGGCGGCTGGCTGTTCAAGGTACGTGTCGCGGAGGAGCCGGACGATCTGCTCTCCGCCGACGAGTACGTCGCCCACACCGCCGGCTGAGAAGACGAGGTCGTACGCATGTCGCTTCTGAACACGCCCCTGCACGAGCTGGACCCGGAGATCGCGGCCGCCGTCGACGCCGAGCTGCACCGCCAGCAGTCCACCCTGGAGATGATCGCCTCGGAGAACTTCGCTCCGGCCGCGGTCATGGAGGCCCAGGGCTCGGTGATGACCAACAAGTACGCCGAGGGCTACCCCGGCCGCCGCTACTACGGCGGCTGCGAGCACGTCGACGTGGCCGAGCAGATCGCGATCGACCGGCTGAAGGACCTGTTCGGCGCCGAGTACGCCAACGTCCAGCCCCACTCCGGCGCCTCCGCCAACCAGGCCGCGCTCTTCGCGCTGGCCCAGCCCGGCGACACCATCCTCGGCCTGGACCTCGCCCACGGCGGCCACCTCACCCACGGCATGCGCCTGAACTTCTCCGGCAAGCAGTTCGACGTGGTCGCCTACCACGTCGACACCGCCACCGGTCTGGTCGACATGGCCGAACTGGAGCGCCTGGCGAAGGAGCACCGGCCCAAGGTGATCATCGCGGGCTGGTCGGCGTACCCGCGTCAGCTGGACTTCGCCGAGTTCCGCCGGATCGCGGACGAGGTCGGCGCGTACCTGTGGGTGGACATGGCGCACTTCGCGGGCCTGGTCGCGGCCGGGCTGCACCCCAACCCGGTCGAGCACGCGGACGTGGTCACCTCCACCACCCACAAGACCCTCGGCGGTCCGCGCGGCGGCATCATCCTCGCCAAGAAGGACTTCGCGAAGAAGCTCAACTCCTCCGTGTTCCCGGGCTTCCAGGGCGGACCGCTGGAGCACGTCATCGCGGCGAAGGCGGTGTCGTTCAAGGTCGCCGCGAGCGAGGAGTTCAAGGAGCGTCAGCGCCGTACGGTCGAGGGCGCGCGGATCCTCGCCGAGCGGCTGACGGCCCCGGACGCCCGTGAGGCCGGCGTCGACGTCCTGTCCGGCGGCACCGACGTGCACCTGATCCTGGTCGACCTGCGCGCCTCCGACCTGGACGGGCAGCAGGCCGAGGACCGTCTCCACGAGGTCGGCATCACGGTCAACCGCAACGCCGTCCCCAACGACCCCCGCCCGCCGATGGTCACCTCCGGTCTGCGCATCGGCACCCCCGCCCTCGCCACCCGCGGCTTCACCGCCGAGGACTTCACCGAGGTCGCCGACGTCATCGCCGAGGCGCTGAAGCCGTCGTACGACGCCGAAGCCCTCAAGACCCGGGTCAGGGCCCTCGCGGACAAGCACCCGCTGTATCCGGGGCTGGGGAAGTAACCCGGGCGTCATCGGTACGTAGTCCCGCTATTGCGGGGCACCGCGCACACTGGGGGAGTGAGCGCGGTGCCCCACCCCCTGCACAGCCCTTCCCCGTTCTGAGGAGTCACCGTGGCCATCTCGGTCTTCGACCTGTTCTCGATCGGCATCGGCCCGTCCAGCTCCCACACGGTCGGCCCGATGCGTGCCGCCCGGATGTTCGCCCGGCGGCTGCGCAACGAGGAACTGCTCGCGGGCGTCGCCTCGGTACGCGTCGAGCTGTACGGCTCCCTGGGCGCGACCGGCCACGGCCACGGCACCCCCAAGGCCGTGCTCCTGGGCCTGGAGGGCGCCTCACCGCGCACGGTGGACGTCGGGTCGGCCGACGACCGGGTGGAGGCGATCAAGGAGTCGGGCCGCATCCGCCTGCTCGACGACCACGAGATCCCCTTCGACTTCGGCAAGAACCTGGTCCTGCACCGCCGCAAGGCGCTGCCGTACCACGCCAACGGCATGACCATCTGGGCGTACGACGCGGGCGGCGCCGAACTCCTGTCGAAGACGTACTACTCCGTCGGCGGCGGCTTCGTCGTCGACGAGGACGCGGTCGGCGCGGACCGCATCAAACTCGACGACACGGCCCTCAAGTACCCCTTCCGCACGGGCGACGAGCTGCTCCGCGTGGCGAAGGAGACGGGTCTGTCGATCTCCGCGCTGATGCTGGAGAACGAGCGGGCCTGGCGCACCGAGGACGAGATCCGCACCGGACTCCTCGACATCTGGCGCGTGATGCAGGCCTGCGTCTCACGCGGCATGTCCCGCGAGGGCATCCTGCCGGGCGGCCTGCGCGTACGCCGCCGCGCGTCCATGTCGGCCCGTCAACTCAGGGCGGAGGGCGACCCGTTGGCCCGCTCCATGGAGTGGATCACGCTCTACGCGATGGCGGTGAACGAGGAGAACGCGGCCGGCGGCCGCGTGGTCACGGCCCCGACGAACGGCGCGGCCGGCATCATCCCTGCCGTCCTGCACTACTACATCAACTTCGTGCCCGGCGCGGACGAGGACGGCGTGGTCCGCTTCCTGCTGGCCGCCGGCGCCATCGGCCTGCTCTTCAAGGAGAACGCCTCCATCTCCGGCGCCGAGGTCGGCTGCCAGGGCGAGGTCGGCTCCGCCTGCTCCATGGCGGCCGGAGCGCTGGCCGAGGTCCTCGGCGGCAGCCCCGAACAGGTCGAGAACGCCGCCGAGATCGGCATGGAACACAACCTCGGCCTCACCTGCGACCCCGTCGGCGGCCTCGTCCAGATCCCCTGCATCGAACGCAACGGCATGGCGGCGGTGAAGGCCGTCACCGCCGCCCGCATGGCCATGCGCGGCGACGGCACCCACAAGGTGTCCCTCGACAAGGTCATCAAGACCATGAAGGACACCGGCGCCGACATGTCGGTGAAGTACAAGGAGACGGCGCGGGGCGGGCTCGCGGTGAACATCATCGAGTGCTAGGGAAATCGGCCCTGCCCGGTGCGCTCGTAACTTTCGGCGCTGTCAGGGCCTTCCTTGCTCACGCGGCGGGAAGTCCCCGGCAAGGTCCCTGGGGCAGGCGTGAAAGTCCCCGAAAAGTCCCCGGGAAATCCCAGGGGGTGGGCGTCTGACCTGGGGGTCGTGGCATCCTCGGTCACTGGCGGCCTGCCCGGCCGGTGCAGCTCGGTCAGCAGCGCCTGGTGCAGCCGGTCCCAACACGCCTGCCTCGTTCCGAACAAGATGCCCGGCAGGTTCGTCTGCGGCCCATCGGGTGCCTCCTCGGGGCAGCGGCAGCAGCAAGGACAGGGGGCCGGGCCGGCATCCGCCGTCCGCCGGGCCGGAGGTCATCGGGTGCCTCGCACGACAGCCCCGCTCATCGGCACCGTCTCGGGCCCGCGCGCCTGTGCTGCGAAGCTCCGTGGCAGGTTGCGTAGTTCCCCGTAGGGACGGCGTCACCGGGACGGCTTGGCGACGCGGTGGGAGCCGGGGCGGGTGCTGGTCTCGCGGCCGGTCAGTCCCGCCAGGGACAGGGCGCCCGGACCGGTGAAGACCAGGAGGAGGAAGCCCCAGCAGAAGAGGACGGGAGCGAGGCCGCCGTTCTGGAGGGGGAAGAGGCCGTCCTTCTGGTGTTCCGTGAAGTAGGCGAAGGCCATGATGCCCGAGCTGAGGAACGCGGCGCCGCGGGTCACGAGGCCGAGGAGTATGAGGACGCCGCAGGTCAGCTCGATGACTCCGGCGTACCAGAAGGGCCAGTCGCCGACCGGGCTCGCCTTCCGGTCCAGGATCCCGAAGACCGTGGCGGCGCCCTCGCCGGCGAACAGCAGGCCCAGGACGATACGGAACAGGCCCAGGACGAGAGGTTGGCGCGTCGTGAGCCAGTCGTTCAGGCGCGGGGTGCTGCTCATGGGTACTCCTCGGATGTGTCGGTGGTGCGGGCTGCGTGCGCGCGGACCTGGACGATGTGCGGCGTACGGACCTCTACGCGTGGGTGCTCCCGGTATTTCCTACGCATGCGCCCGGCCTCCGGTTCAGGGAATCCGTCGGCGACTTCGGGGCGGCGGCGTACGGCCTTGACGCCCCGGCAGCTTGGGTATGCGCCTGCACCACGCCGCCACCGCTCCCCTTCCGCGCCATGACCCTGGGCAGCCGCCCGTACGGCGTCGTCCAACTGCGCGCGATGCCGGTGTGAGACCACGGGCACCCCGAGCGCGGCAGCCGTAGCCGTAACCGTAACCAATGGCCACGGCCACGGCCGTTTGGTGTCAGTGCCAGGGTCAGGCCTTCTCCCCGGTGTTCGCGAGGGCCGCGCCGAGTTCTGCTCTGCGGCGGATGCCGAGCTTGCGGTAGGTGCTGGTCAGGTGGGTCTCCACGGTGCGGCGGGCGAGGTGGAGGAGCTGGGCTATCTCGGTGTTCGTACGGCTCTGCGCGGCGAGTTCGGCGATGCGGCGCTCGCCGGCGGTGAGTGCGGAGGGGCCGGTCAGGGCCGTCGCGGCGCGGCGGGCGCCGCCCTCGCGCAGGGCCGACTCCGCGACCGCGCGGAGCCGGAGCGCGCCCAGGCGTTCGGCGCGTTCGGCCGCCTCCCGGAAGGTGTCACGGGCCCGCGCCCGCTCCCCGGCGGCGGCGAGCCCCCGCCCCTGCGCCACGAGCGCCGGTATCAACTCCGTCTCGACCAGCGCACCGCCCGGCGCCCCGGTCCGTCCTCCGTCCTGCGCCTCGACGGCCGCCCAGCCGGCGATCGACGGCACCGCGGACGCTCCGGCCACCGCCGCCCAGCCGCTCACAGCCCGCGCAGGGCCTCCGTCCAGCGCCCAGTCCCGCATCGCCGTCACCCGCGCGGGGGCGGCGCCCGGCACCGGGCCGCCCACGGCCGCCGCAGGCCCGCCGGCCGTTCCTCGGCCGCCCGACCCGACCTCAGGCCCGCCGCCCGGCACCCAGCCGCCCACCCCCGCCGCAGGCCCGTGACCCGAGGCACGATTCCCCGTCCCTGCCGCAGTTCCTCTCCCCATCGCCCGGTCGCCCTCTGGCGCTGCCGGTCCCCCGCCCGGTGCTTCACCGCCCCATACCGCCGGTCGCCCGTCCAAGGCGGCACCCCCCAGCGCCCCGGCCGCCGCCCCCACAGCTTCCTCCAGCGCCCCGTCAACCCCCTGCCGCAGCACCCGTACCGCTCGGTCCCCCAGCTCCAGACCCCGGCGCCCGCCCGTCGCCGTGCCGAGGGCGGACAGGGCGCGGCCGAGGACGCGGGGGGTGTTCCAGACGGTGGCGAGGCAGAGTTCCTGTTCGGCGAGGGCGAGGGCCTCTTGGGGGCGGCTGAGGGCGAGATGGCATGCGGCGGCGGCGGTGCGCCAGGGGGTGACGACGGGGCTGGCGACGTCCCGGGCGGACTGGCGGCGGCCGCACTCCAGGAAGTCGTCCAGGGCGGTGGCCGGGTCACCGGTGGCGGCGCGGAGGAGGCCCCGGGCGTAGAGGAAACGGTTCACCTCCCAGGAGTCATGGGCGTGTTGGGTCTCGAAGGCGTCGGCGAGGCGGGCGGCCTCGTCCGTGCGGCCGGTCTCCACGAGGGCGATGACCGCGTGGGCCAGCGCGTTGGCTGACTCGGGGCGGCCGGCGACCGCGCGCGAGACCTCCGGGTCGGCGAGGACCTCCTCGTGGGCGCCGCGTGCGGCGGCGATGTCGATGCGGACGTTGAGGAGGGCCAGATGCATGGGGTGGAGGAGCGAGGTGCGCTGGCCGCTGAGGCCGCGGTGGACGAGGCGTTCGGCCTCGTCGAGCTGGTCGGCCCACTGGGCGACGGCGGCTGCGGTGCCCAGCAGGAAGACCTCGGCCAGCGGGTCGGCGGGCTGGGAGAGGAGGGCTCGGATGCGGTGCATGGCCGAGGCCGCCGAGATCAGGCCGGCGGTGGCCTCGTAGCGCACGAGGAGGGCCTGTCCTGCGGTGCCGACCAGGTGGGGCGAGCGCTCGGCGGTCTCGCGGAGCCAGCGGTACACCTCCTGCCGTACGCCCTGGTCGTGGTCGGAGAGCAGCGCGGAGGCGGTCTGGACGGTGCGGATCAGGTCCGGGTGTCCCGTCAGATGCTCGTCACGCAGCCCGCGCAGCACGTCGACGGCGGCGCGGGCCTCGCCGCGCCGGGCCAGGGCCGTGCCCAGGGCGACCGCCGCGTGGACGCGTTCCCGGGGCGGGCCGGGCAGGCGCATCGCCTCGGCGAGCCGGGGTATGCCGGCGGTGGACCGTACGGTGGCGTACTCCAGGGAGCCCAGTTCGGTGAGGACCACGGTGCGGCGGGCGGCCGGCATCGGTTCGTCGAGGGCGCGGCGGAGGTAGGCGAGGGCCTCGTCGCTGCGGTCGTCGCGGACGGCGACGTCGGCGGCGTCGAGCAGGACGCCGGTCGCCCAGGGATCGCCGACGGGGCCGGAGCGCAGCAGTTGTTCGGCGACGGCCTCGGCGTGGTCGCCCCGGTGCAGCATCGCCTCGGCGGCCCGGCGGTGGGCGGCCTGCCGGTCGGCGCTCGCCCAGCCGCCGAGCACCGCGTCCCGCAGCAGCGGGTGGGCGTAGCGGGGCCGCCCTTCGGGATCGGGGCGCAGCAGGCCGAGGCCGGTCATCGCGGTGAGCCAGCCGGGTACGCGGTCGGGGTCGGCGTCGGCCGTCCGGGCGAGCAGGTCGGCGTCCGCCGGTACGGGGGTGTCGTCCAGCGCGGCGAGCGCGCGGGCGACGTCGGTGGTCGCGGGCCCGGCGCTGTCCAGCCACCAGGACACCGCGGCGGAGTAGGTGCCCGGGTAGAGCGCGGCGCAGGTGTCCGGAAGGGCAGCAGGGAAGGCCCCGGGGTCGGCGTTCTGGAGGTCGGACAGCAGGGCGCGCAGCAGCAGAGGGCTGCCCGCGCCCGCCCGTAAGCAGGCGTCGACCCATTCCGGCGGGGCATCGCCGTGGACGGAACGGACCAGCCGCGCCCCGGCGTCCGGGCTCAGCGGGGCCAGGGTGCGGGTGTGCACGAGGGCAGGGGAGAGGGCGTGCGTGAGACCGTCCGCCGGGGGGTCGATGTCGTACTGGCTGCGCTCGGTGACCACCAGGAGCACCGGCAGGCGGTCGATGCGGCGGACGACCTCGACGAGCCAGCGGCGGGACGGGGCGTCGGCGAAGTGCGCGTCGTCCACGGCGACGAGCAGCGGGGACTCGGCCGCGTAGGACTTCAGCAGGCGCCACAGGCGCGCGGGCCTGCCCCGGTGCGGCGGGGTGCCCGGCGGGTCCGGCGCCTCGCCCGCGACCTGGTCGAACTCCGGCCCGTGGGCGAGGAGTTGGAAGACCGTGTCGAACGGTACGGAGCTGTGCTCGGGCGAGCAGCGGGCCCGCAGGACGCGCATGCCGTTGGCCGCCGCGTGGTCGGCGGCGGCCTCCAGGAGCGCGGTGCGGCCGGTGCCGGTGGCGCCCCGGAGGAGCACCGGGCGGCCGGAGCCGGTCCGGGCGCGGGCGGCCTCGGCGGCCAGCAGCTCCAGGGGCTCACGGCGTTCGAGAAGCGGTTCCGGCGCGCACATCGCTGTCTCCTGTCGTGGACTGTGGTTTTCCGCTTCCGTAGACGGGGCACGGCCCGTCGGGGTGCACCGTTCGCGGACGGTCGGCGTGAAAGTGCCGTGGCCGGTCCCGTGGTGCGTCTCGTGGTGAATCTCGTGGTGTATCTCGTGGTTCTCCACGATTGCGCAGCGCACACGACACACAGAAGTGTGAATCGAGCCCATCGGCCACTCCTCTCTCAGGAGCGGCGATTTCGTGCATACGGGAGAAACGGTTGCGCAGCACATTCCGGACCGCGGACGCCGCGGCGGCCACGGCCACGGCCACCGTCACGGCGGAGCCCCAGGAGTCCCGGCGCCGTATCCCGGTCGTGGTCCACACCCTCGACCCGCTCTCCCGCGCCGGAGTGCTCAGCCAGCTGCGCGGGCACCCGGTGATCGACCTGGTGGACGACACAGAGGTACGGCCGGGCACTGTGGCCGTGCTGGTCGGTGACACACCGGACGAGCCGCTGCTCTCCGCGCTGCGCCGGATGGTGCGCAGCGAGGGGGCACGGGCCGTCCTGGTGGTGAGCCTGATCCGCGAGACCGAGCTGCTCGAGGTCATCGAGTGCGGGGTCGGGGCCATCGTGTGGCGCCACGAGGCGACCGCGCACCGGCTGTCGCAGGCCGTGCTCGCGGCCTCGCGCGGGGACGGCGACCTGCCCGCCGATCTGCTCGGCCGGCTGATCAACCAGGTGGGGACGTTGCAGCGTTCCGTGGCCGGCCGCACCGGGGCGCCGCTGTCCGGCCTGGTGCCGCGTGAGATCGACGTCCTCCGGCTCGTCGCCGAGGGGATGGACACCGGCGAGATCGCGAGCAAGCTCTCCTACTCCGAACGCACCGTCAAGAACGTGATGCACGGGCTCACCACCCGGCTGCATCTCCGCAACCGGGCGCACGCGGTGGCCTATGCCCTCCGGGAAGGCTACATCTGATCGAACGGGCATACCTACCGGGCCCGTCGGGCAGCACATCGTGCCCCCTCGACGTCCCCGGCGCGTCTGGAAGGGCGGCGCCGCAGCGGACAGGATCGACGGACAGGCACACGACACAGCAGGAGCACGACCGTGATCCACGAGGTGGACGAGGTCCTCAAGGGACTGATCGGCGGTGGTGCCCTGGCCGGCTCCGGCATCGACGTCTCCTTCGAGGCCCCGACCCGCGACTGGGCGGCCCGGCGCAACGCGCCCGCCATCAACACCTATCTGTACGACATCCGCGAGGACGTCTCCCGCCGCCAGCGCGGCCACATGCCGGTCCGTGACGAGCGTGACATCGTCGTACGGCGCCGGCAGCCGCCCCGCTGGTTCCGGCTGTCGTACCTGGTCACCGCCTGGACCAAACAGCCTCAGGACGAACACCGGCTGCTCTCCGCGGTGCTGGCCACTCTGCTGCCGCACGAGCTGCTGCCCGCCGAGGAACTCCCGGGCGCGCTCGGGGCGTTGGGCCTGACCGTGCCGCTGTCCGTGGCGGGGCTGCACTCCGAGTCCCGGTCCCTGGCCGAGATCTGGTCCGCGCTGGGCGGCGAGATGAAGCCGTCCCTCGACCTCGTCGTCACCGCCCCCTTCCCGGCCTTCCCCGAGTACGACGCCGGTCCCCCGGTCACCGAGGGCGCGGCGATCCGCGTACGCGGCATGGACGGCTCCCTGGAGGGCTCGGAGGAACGCGCCCACCGGCCGGGGCAGTTGGCGTCCGCCCCGCACACCGCAGACCGGCAGGGCCGTCCGACGTCCGTACCCGGAACCGGAGAGCGACAGCGGTGACCACGCACGCCTCCCCCACCACCGATGCTCTTCTCCTCCGGCTCGCCCGACTGCGCGACCGCACCGCCGAGTTGGTGGCCGAGCGCAGCGCCGGTGATCCGACGGCGGGTGACCCGCTGCGGGGGCTGTACCTGTCCGAGGAGGGCGTACGGCATCTGCTCGGGCCGTCGGCGAGGTCGTACCCGCCCGTCTTCGAGAACGGAGAGGACGCCGACGGCTTTGCGGAGGCCTCCCCCGACGGTCCGCTGGAGCGGCTCGCGGGGCGGCTCGGGCTCACCGAGCTGGACGCGCGGATCCTGCTCATCGCCCTGGCGCCCGATCTGGACCGCTCCTACGAGCAGTTGTACGGGTACCTGAACGACGACGTCGGCAGGCGTCGGGCCACCGTCGGGCTCGCGCTCGATCTGTGCGGTCTGCCCGTGCATCTCGCTCAGGCACGGGCCCGGTTCCGGCCCTCGGCGCCGCTGAGCGCGCTCGGGCTGCTGACCGTCGAGGAACCCGAACGTCCCTTCCTCGGGCGGGCGCTACGGGTGCCGGACCGGCTGGTGGCGCATCTGCTCGGCGACGACACGCTGGATGCGGCGCTCGCCGGCCATGTCCGTCCGCTCGCGTCGGCGTCGTCTGCGGCCGCGCTGTCGTCCTCGTCCGCGCCTTCGACCTCGTTCCCGTCCGCGCCTTCGACCTCGTTCCCGTCCGCGCCTTCAACCTCGTTCCCGTCCGCGCCTTCGACCTCGTTC
>NZ_JBHVDX010000159.1:0-23973 GCF_042802555.1 Streptomyces sp. NPDC057474
GTCCCGCTTCGCGGGACGTTCCCGAAAACCCGGATCAACCCCTACAAGCCGACCCCACCAGGGTTGACGAAACAGATCGGGGCACCCCCCGACGATCGTCCCGGTTGACGGCGCAGGCGTACCCGAGGGCAGGCCCTAGGCTCCACCCCATGCAGCAATCCGAGATCATGCAGCGAGTCGTGGGCATCCTCACCGAGGCGGTCGAGATGCGGCGGCAGGCTCGCGAGCACCCCGGCTCCGAAGTGGCGTTGACGGGGGCCGTCTCCGCGCTGCTCGCGGAGACCTTGCCCGAGATCGAGCTGCCCGCCGACGCGAGCGCCCAGGAGGCCACGGACATCATCACGGACGCCCTGGGGCCGGCGATCGCGGCCCTGGCCAACTGCTTCTCCTACGCCTTCGTCCACCTTGCCGAGGTGCACGACCAGGGGCTGACCGATATGACGACGACCGACGTCCTGCGGTCCCTCTCCCTGCAGTTCGCACAGCGCGACGGGGCATAGACGCGACTGCGCCCGGCCACCGAGCAGGTGACCGGGCGCACTTCGTCATGCGTCAGGGTGCGTCACGACGCGTCAGGCTCACCCACCCCGTCGTTCCCGGGATTTAACCTGCGGCCCCTTGGCGACTCCCCCTCTACGCGCGTAACTTGAGCCGCCTCCCCCACACCGCCACTTCGACGTACCCGACGTACGAGGAGACCGCCAGCGTGTCCATATCCGACCGGTCCGACAGATCCGCAGGAAGCGGGGCCCGTGTGCGCCGCGTCGTCTATCCCCTGATATCCGTGGGCGCGGCCGGAGCGCTCGCGTTCGGTGTGCTGCCCGCCGCCTTCGCCGCGCCGTCGGCGAGTGCGGTGATCGGGGAGGTGTACGGCGGCGGAGGGAACTCGGGGGCGTCCCTGGTCAGGGACTTCGTCGAGCTGGGGAACGCCGGGGCCGGGGCCTATGACCTGTCGGGCTACCGGGATTCATTCGCAGTGCATCGGGCTTCAGCCTGGTGGTGAAGCGAATCTGATGGTTGCGACGCGGAGCGTCGCCGCGTCTGGTCCGGCGGAGCCGGACGCGGCGTGTTCACCACCCGCGGCGCGGAGCGTCGTGATCACTGGTCCCGGCGGAGCCGGGAAACGCTCATGCCGGCCGGTTCTGCTGCTCGATGTACTGCCTGACCACGGTGAGGGGGGCGCCGCCGACGGTGCCGGCGAAGTAGGACCCGGACCAGAGTCTGTTGGCCCGCCAGTAGTGGCGTACGAGGTCGGGGAATTCCTGGCGCAGACGGCGGGAGGAGACGCCCTTGAGAGAGTTGACGAGCTTGGTGACGGCGACCTTGGGCGGGAAGTTCACCAGGAGGTGGACGTGGTTGTCCTCGCCGTTGAACTCCACCAGTTCGCACTCGAAGTCCGCGCACACCGACCGCATGATCTCCTCCATGCGCGTCAGATGAACATCGGTGAACACTCCGTGCCGGAACTTGGTCACGAAGACCAAGTGCACATGCATCACGAAAGCACAGTGCCGACCAGTTCTGATCTTCTGCATCTCAGCCATAACCCAATTATGTAGCGTGGCTGTCATGCAGCTCAGGTACGCCTTCAGGTTGTACCCGGACCCCGGCCAGCAGACCGCGTTGGCGAAGGCGTTCGGGTGCGCCCGCGTCGTGTTCAACGACGCCGTGTACGCCCGCGAGAGCGCCCGCAAGGCCGAAAAGCCGTTTCCGAAGATCGGCGAGCTGTCCACACGGCTGATCACCCAGGCGAAGCAGACCGTGGAGCGGTCCTGGCTGGGCGAGGTCTCCGCGGTCGTTCTCCAGCAGTCCCTGCGCGACGCCGAGACCGCCTACAGCAACTTCTTCGCCTCCCTCAAGGGAACCCGCAAGGGGCCCAGGACCGGTGCGCCGCGGTTCAAGTCCCGCAAGGACACCCGTCAGTCGATCCGGTTCACCGCGAACGCCCGCTGGAAGATCACCGACAGCGGACGGCTGAACCTGCCGAAGATCGGTGCGGTGAAGGTGAAGTGGTCCCGTATCCTGCCCGCCGCCCCCACCTCGGTCACCGTCATCAAGGACTCCGCCGGGCGGTACTTCGCCTCCTTCGTCATCGACACCGACCCACAGGCGGATGCCGACCGGATGCCCGCCACCGACCGCACCATCGGCATCGATCTCGGCCTCACGCACTTCGCGGTCCTGTCCGACGGCACGAAGATCGACTCCCCGCGGTTTCTGCGCCGCGCGGAGAAGAAGCTGAAGAAGGCCCAGCGGGAACTGTCCCGCAAGCAGAAAGGCTCGAAGAACCGCGAAAAGGCCCGGCTCAAGGTCGCTCGCGCCCACGTCAAGGTCACCGATGCCCGCCATGAGTTCCACCACCAGCTCTCCACAAAGCTGATCACCGAGAACCAAGGGATCGCCGTGGAGGATTTGTCCGTGACGGGACTGGCACGCACCCGGCTGGCCAAGTCCGTCCACGACGCCGGCTGGGCCTCATTCGTGAACATGCTGGAGTACAAAGCACAACGGTACGGACGGACCCTGATCAAGATCGGCCGGTTCGAGCCGACGAGTCAGGTCTGCTCCACCTGCGGCGTCAAAGACGGGCCCAAACCCCTCGACGTGAGGGAATGGACCTGCGCCGCCTGCGGCACCGTCCACGACCGGGACACCAACGCCGCGATCAACGTGAAGACGGCCGCCGGACTGGCGGTATCAGCCTGCGGAGCGCCGGTAGGACCAGAACTCGTTCTGGCACAGCGCGAAGAAACAGGAAGCCACGGATTCCCGACCGAACCCCGTGCCGCGTAGCGGCACAGCAACGATCGAGAAGGCCAGAATCCTCGGGCTTCAGCCCGAGGTGCAAGTCAACCCGGCATGCCGTAAGCCGCCACCATGACGTTGAGGGCCACCTTGCTCACGTCCCTGCCCTTGGCGTCCGTGGAGTTGACGCTGTAGACGAGGGTGCGGGAGCCGTCGCGGGTGGAGGCGATGGCCGTGTTGTAGCCCCAGCGACCGCCCGTCTTGCCCCAGACCTCACGCCCGCCGAGCACCTTCCTGGCGAGGCCGACGGCGAACTCGGCAGGCTTGCCGGTCGTGAAGTCCGCCACCTCCGGCACCGTGAACATCTCCTCCAGCACCGGCCCGCGCGGCACGATCCGCCCCCGGAACAGCGCGTTCGTGAACCGCTCCAGATCCGCCGTGGTCGAGACGATGTCACCGGCCGCCCACCCGTCCGTGCTCCCCCACACGGTCACGTCCCGCAGCCCGGTCGTCCCGTCGCCCAGCGTCATCCGCTGGTAACCGTGGTTGTGCGGGCCGACGATCCGGGGGTCGGTCCCCGGCAAGTACGTGTTCCGCAGCCCGAGCGGCTTCAGCACACGCCGGGTGACCTGGTTCTCGTACGAGTCCCCGGTCACCCGCTCGATCAGCAACCCGGCGACCGTGTACCCGATGTTGAGGTAGTGCTGCCGCTCACCCGGCGCGAACTCCGGCTTCTTCGAGGTCGCGGAGCGGACCATGTCCTCCGGGTCGTGGATCCGGAAACGGTTCGCGTACCACTCCTCGACCGTCGTCCCCGGGAAGTCGGCCGCCGGGATACCGTGCGTGTGATTGAGCAACTGGCGGACGGTGACACCGCCGTACGCCGCCGGAATCAGCTCCGGCAGATACGAACGGGCGCTCCGGTCGAGGTCCACGCGCCCCTCGGCGGCCAGTTGCAGCACCACGGCCGCCGTGAACACCTTGGTCACGGACCCGGCCCGGAAGCGGCCGTTCGGATCGGCCGCCCGGTCGGTCGTCAGGTCATGCACCCCCGAACTGCCCCGCCACACACCGTCGGTGCCCCCGACGCGCACGAGCGCGGCGGTCGCGTCGGCGGAAGGGAGACCGGCGATGGCGGTCTTCATGGCGGCGGCCAGGTCGGGGTCCGCCTGTGACTGCGCGGAGACGGTGGTCGTGGTCGTGGTCGTGGCGGAGGAGGCGGTGGCCGGCAGAGCTGCCGGTCCCGTCACCACCCCCAGAACGAACGCGGCGGCGAGCAGCGTGCGGGTGGCACTCTTCATGGTCAACTCCGTGGATATGAGCCGGTGTTGTTGCCGACTCCATCCTTCTGACCGGCGGCTTCGCGCGGATCGCCCGCACAGGCGGTCTTCGGGAGGCCGCTGCGGTCAGTCCCTCGCCGACGCGGGGGAGGAACCGGGCCGGGAGGCTCCCCCGCCCGGGGGATGCGCAGGGGCGGCCGGAGTGTCTCCCGCCGCGATCAGCCCCGTCTCGTACGCGCAGATCACCGCCTGGATACGGTCCCGCAGCCCGAGCTTGGAGAGCACGTTGCCGACATGCGTCTTGACCGTGTGATCGCTCACGACCAGCTCCACGGCGATCTCGGCGTTCGACAGCCCCCGCGCGAGCAGCAACAGCGTCTCCCGCTCCCTCCCGGTCAGCACGTCGAGCCGGGGATCGGGCCGCCGGGACCGAGCGGCGGCCGGCCGTGTGTACTGCTCCACCAGCCGCCGCGCCACGGACGGGGCGAGCAACGAGTCACCCCGCGCCACGACCCGTACGGCATGCACGAGATCGTCCCGCCGGACGTCCTTCAGCAGAAACCCGCTCGCCCCCGCGTGCAGCGCCTCGTACACGTACTCGTCGGAGTCGAAGGTCGTCAGCATCACCGTCCGGCAGGCGCTGCCCGCACGGCCCGCGCCATCCGCACCGATCGCCCGGCACGCCTCGATCCCGTCCATCCGAGGCATCCGGATATCGAGCAGTGCCACCTCCGCCCCGTACCGCCGCACGGCTTCGACCGCCCCGATCCCATCCCCCACCTCCGCGACCACCTCGATGTCCGGCTGGGCATCGAGGATCATCGCGAACCCACTGCGCACCAGTTCCTGGTCATCGGCCACGACCACCCGGATCGTCAAAGCCCCACCTCCGCCGTCGGCACCACAGCCGGCACGGGTATCCGCACCCGCACCTCGAACCCGCGCCCGCCCGGCCCCGCCCCGGCGACGGCCGTACCGCCGTGCGCGGCCGCCCGTTCCCGCACCCCGACGAGCCCATGCCCACTGCCGCCGCCGTACCCGACCTGCGGGCCCCGCCCGTCATCCGTCACGCGCACACTCAAGTCGGCGTCACCATAGGCGAGTTGGACAAGGACAGTACGGGCGCCCGCATGCCTGACCGTGTTCGTCAACGCCTCCTGGACGATCCGGAAGACGGCCGCCCCGACCGCCCCCGGCAGTTCCCGCTCCCGCCCCGCCACCCCGTATTCGACCTCAAGCCCACTGCCCCGCACGCGTTCGATGAGAGCGGCCAGATCCCCGACCCCGGGCTGCGGCTCACGGGGCGCAAGCCCGGGCTCGTACCCCTCGCCACCCCCCTCATCCCCCTCCCGCAGCACCCCCAACATCCTGCGCAGCTGGACCATGGCATCCCGCCCGGACTCGGAGATCGCGTCGAAGGCGGCCTCGGCCCGCTCCGGAGCCGTACGGACCGCCACGGGCCCGGCCTCCGCCTGCACGATCATCAGGCTGACCGCGTGGGAGAGGATGTCGTGCATCTCCCGCGCGATCCGGGCCCGTTCGCGCGCGGCGGCCTGCTCGGCCTCGATGCGGTTGGCGCGGCGGCGGGTGTCGGTGAGCCGCCCGAAGACGTAGGCCGCCGCGAACACGAAGGCGGAGAAGGTCAGTTCACGCGCCGTCCGGCTGTTGAGCCACACCCCCACCGGCACCGCGACCAGCACCAGCAGCCCGGTGACCATCCGCTTCCACGGCGACGACAGCGCGGCGATCGTGTAGACGATCACGAGCCCGTTGTACGGCAAGGGCTGCCCGGGCCCGTCCAGCGCCAGCTTGTACACCATGCTGGCCACCATGATCGCCAGCAGCACGGCGAGCGGAGCCCGCCGCCGCCAGACCAGCGGCACCACGGTGAGCGTCGTCAGCCCGTACGCCGCCCATGTCACCGGCGCCAGCCCGGCCGCCCGCGGCACCACGAACGGCATCGTCATCGCCCCCTGCACCAGCAGCGCGATCCCGACATCGACCACCCACGGATGGGCGTCCCCGAGCGCCCGCCCCCGCTCCCACCATCCCCGCGCGCCCCGCACACCCAGCGGTCCCCGTATGTCCTTCACGGTTCCTCACCGTAACGGGCGCACCGGGAACCGGCGGCGAAGCGGCCCCAACTGCCTTATCGGCAACCGTTCCTGAGCGCCCCTCACTCGCAGTCGGCGCCGTGGCCCGCTCCCGCCCGGAGGAGCACACCCTCGTCCTGGCTCTGGAGTACCACAGGGTCGACGTCCCACCGGACCACCTGGACCAAGCCATGGCCCGCTACGCCGGCCTCCGCCACACCCACAGGGCACAACTCCGCCAGACAGCCCCGAAGACGAACTCGGCGTTTGTGAAGAAACCTGTACCAGCGCTCTCTAGCACTCGCCGACCAGCCGACGGCATGATGTCGACCGAGAGGCCAAGGGGGCAGTCATGAGGTCGCACTTACAGTGGATTCACGGCCGGGGAGAGCAGGCCATGGTCGAACGGAACCAGCCGTACACAGCCATCTTCCTCAGATTCCTTGTCCTGGTCGGCCTGCTGTACATGCCGGTTCTCGTCTTCCACTTGGGTTCGTGGATCCCGTTCGCCGGTGCCAGCGTCTACCTGCTCTGGGAACTCGGCCGCATCCACAGCGCACTCGGCGAACTCTCCGGCCTCTGGAACGAGCAGCACCAGCAGCACGAGCAGCACCAGCAGCGGCAGGAGTCGGCTCGAAGCGAGTCCCTCGGGTCCTGATCCGCGCAGGCCGGGGCTCAGCGGGCGGCCGCCGGTGGCGGTGCCGTACTCCGCCGCCGTACCAGCCGCGTAGGCACCAGCGTCGTCCCGTACTCCTCCGCCCTCTCCTCCCCGCCCTCCCGCATCTTGCTGAGCACCCCCTCCACACACAGCCGCCCCACCTCGGCGAAATCCTGGTGGACGGTGGTGAGGGGCGGCAGGAAGGACGCGGCCTCGGGAATGTCGTCGAAGCCGACGACACTGACGTCCTCGGGGACCCGACGCCCCCGCTCGTTCAGGGCCCGCAGCAGCCCGAGGGCCATCTGGTCGTTCGCGACGAACACCGCCGTACAGCCCGCCTCCTCGGCGATCCGCAGCCCGGCCCGATACCCGGACTCCGCCGACCAGTCACCGCGCACGAGGGGCGGCACTTCCCGGCAGCCCGCCTCGTCGAGCGTGGCGCGCCACGCGTTCGCCCGCCGCTGCGCCGCGAACGAGTCCCCGGGCCCGGCGAGATGCCACACCGTCCCGTGCCCCAGCTCCAGCAGATGCCGTACGGCGTCCCGCGCGCCGCCCGCCTGGTCGGTGTCGACGACGGTGTACCGGTCCCCGGCGTCCGAGTCGGCGACCACGACCTGCACCCCGGGCGGCACCGACACGGTCGCCGCGTCGAGCAGATGGACCTCCATGATCACGATCACGGCGTCCACAGCCAGCTCCCCGAGCCGCGAGAAGGCCCCGTTCACCTCGTCCTGCGTCGGCACGGCGACGGGCAGCAGCGTGACGGCGTACCCCTCCCGCGCGGCGGACGTGGCGATCGCGTCGAGCGTGCGGATGTTCCCCAGGGTGGAGAGGGAGAAGGTGATCACGCCGAGCGTCCGGAACTCCCCGCGCCGCAGCGCCCGCGCGGCACTGTTGGGCCGGTACCCCAGCTCCCGCATCGCGTCCAGCACCTGCCGCCGGGTGTCCTCGTTGACCCCGGCGAACCCGTTGGACACCCGGGAGACGGTCTGGGCGGAGACACCGGCGAGCCGGGCGACGTCCCCCATGGAGGGCCCCTGCCGGGGCCGGGCGGTACGTCTCCTCGTACGACCGTCGGTTGTGTCCACCTTGTTCCCCCGAGTCCTGAGCAACGACTCTTGACGACTCCTTGACCGCCGAGATTCGGACAGTGTAGACATCCGCCTCAGTGGATGTTTACGTAAACATCCACTGAGACAAACCATACGAGAGCGCACTGAACCGCAACAAAAGCATCGCACCGAACCGCACCACGCTGAACGTCGGCCCCGATCTCCGTGTACCGCCGGGACGCGGCACACGGAAGAGTTGGAGTACTCGAATGGCACACCGCACCCGTACGAGACGGCTTTTCGGGGCCATCGGCGTCACAGCCCTGGCCACCGGAACCGTCATGGCCACGACCTCCCTGCCGATGGCGCACGCCGACACGTCGGCCGCCGTCGCCGAGGTGACGGTCCGCCCCGACCCCTCCTACAAGGGCGACAGCTTCGAGGGCTGGGGCACCAGCCTGGTCTGGTTCGCCAACGCCACCGGCGACTACCCCCCGGACGTACGCGAAAAGCTGGCCGACCTCCTCTTCGGCAAGGACGGCCTCGACCTCAACATCGCCCGCTACAACATCGGCGGCGGCAACGCCCCCGACGTCAAGGACTACCTGCGCGCCGGCGGCGCGGTCGAGGGCTGGTGGAACGCCCCGGCGGGCACCACCCGCGAGGACGTCGACTGGTGGAGCGCCGACGACAAGAACGACTGGAACAAGGACGCCGACGCCACCCAGCGCTGGTGGATCGACCGCATCAAGAACGACATCGACCACTGGGAGACCTTCAGCAACTCCCCGCCGTGGTTCATGACGGAGAGCGGCTACGTCTCCGGCGGCTTCGACTCCTCGAAGGACCAGCTGAAGGCCGACTCGGTCGACGACTTCGCCAAGTACCTCGTCGGTGCCACCGAGCGCCTGGAGAAGGCCCACGGCATCAAGGTCGACACCCTGGACCCCTTCAACGAGCCCAACACCAACTACTGGGGCACCAAGCTCGGCGCCGACGGCCAGCCCACCGGCGGCCGCCAGGAGGGCGCCCACATCGGCCCCGAACTCCAGCAGAAGGTCATCAAGGCGCTGGCCCCGGTCCTGTCGGACTCCCGTACGAACGCGGAGATCTCCGCGATGGACGAGACCAACCCCGGCATCTTCGCCACGAACTGGAACTCCTACCCCCAGGAAGTCCGCGACCTCGTAGGCCAGATGAACGTCCACACCTACGGCACCGGCCAGCGCACCACGGTCCGCGACCTCGCCAAGGCCGCCGACAAGCCGCTCTGGATGAGCGAGGTCGAGGGCGACTGGGGCGACGGCCAGAGCTTCACCGACATGCGCCCCGGCCTCGGCCTGGCCCAGCGCATGGTCGACGACCTCCGCGAACTGGAGCCCCAGGCCTGGGTCTTCTGGCAGCCGGTCGAGGACTACGACAACATGAAGCCGGGCGGCGAGTCCGCCAAGGGCGGCAACTGGGGCTCCATCCAGCTCTCGTTCTCCTGCAAGTCGTCGGACACCCTGAAGTCGTGCCCGATCTACACGAACACCAAGTTCGACACGGCCCGTAACTTCACGCACTACATCAAGCCGGGCGACCGCCTCATCAAGACCAACGACGAGTCGAGCACGGCCGCGGTCGCGAAGAAGGGCAAGAAGGCCACGGTCGTCCACGTCAACAGCACGACGGCACCCCGCGCTGTGACCCTCGACCTGTCCGGGTTCGGCGACGTCGGGAAGCACGCGAGGGTCACCCCGGTGGTGACGGACGCAGCCGGCAAGCTGATCCGCCAGAAGGCCGTGGAGGTCACGGACAAGAAGGCCACGATCACGGTCCCGGCCCAGTCAGTGACGTCGTTCCTGGTCAGTAACGTCTCGGGCGTGGCCGCCGCCTCGGCCGAGGTCCAGGACGACCGCACCTACACCCTGACGGGCTTCCAGAGCAACAAGAACCTCTCCGTCGCCGCCGACGGCAAGAGCCTGGTCATCAAGAACCCGAACGCGACCAACCCCGCCGGCCAGCAGTGGGCCGTGGACCGCATCGGCAGCGGCCCGACGGGCAACCGCACCCGCTTCGCCCTGACGGAGCCCGCCTCGCACAAGCGCCTGGCGATCCGCAACGGCTCCCTGGTGGCCGAGGCCGACACGGGCACCCGCGACACCGCCGCCCAATGGATCCTCTCCACCACGGGCGACACCACCTGGACCCTGGTGAACGCGGCCACCGGCCAACTCCCCGACGTCTACGGCCAGTCCACGAACGACGGCGCCGGCGTGGGCGTCTGGTGGCCCAACTCGGGCTACAACCAGCGCTGGAAGCTGACGGACGTGACGGCCGCTTCGGCCGTGCGGGACACCGACGGTTCATAGCCCGAGCAGCGTGACACTCCGGTAGTCCTTCGCAACGCCTACCGCACCTGTCGATGGTCAAGGCGATCGACAACAAGAAACCCCAGGTCATCGACCTGGGGTTTCTTGTGTAGCGGGCGATACGAATTCGAACTCACGCACTCAACTCGGGAAGCTGCGATCATTCGCGGCCTGTTCGAGCACTGAGCCGGGCTGATGTCCAGGACGGGGTCTCATCGGCCTTGGCCGCCTTCACCGTCGTTCTCCGCTGTTCCCCGCTCGATCCGGTGCGCTTGTGGTGCGGTGGCCGCGTCCTCGCTTGACGCCGCCGACTCGTCGGCTTCTCCGTACATGCTGACCCGGAGGCGCTCCTGGGCAGCCTCAAGGAGCTGGGTGTAGTCGGGCATGAAGATCTCGGTCAGCGTCCCGTCCAGCGTTCCTGAGATCGTGTAGATCGGTGACCAGACGGCTCGGTCGCGAATGATCCCCTCAAGGTCGTCGGACCGGAACATCACTTGGTACAACCAGTCCGACAGCACGAACGCTTGATCGTGCGTGAGCCTGATGGTGATCGCTTCATCGTCCACGGCGTCAACCTAGCGGCCATCACTCGTGGTGTCGCGGGCCAGGTGTCCACGGCGACCAACGCGCATTCCAACCGTGGTGGCGAGGGTGTCGGGGTGCGTGCAGGGGCGTTCACCCGTGTTCATCGGCGGCTGACCGTCGGCGGACGGCCCCGCGAGGGTCCGGCCCGAACCGCCGTGAACGGGGCTGATGAGAGTGCGCACGCATCTGCTGGCGACGTCTGAACTCACACTGCTGACCGGTCTAGCGGGTATGAGGAGGGCGCTGTGTGGTGGAGGTGCATGCGGCTTCCTGGGCGGCCATGACCTCATCACCGTGCGCGAAGGCCCATGCTCCGATGGCGTCGATGGGCGCCAGCAAGGACCTTCCCAGAGCTGTGAGTCGGTACTCGACCCGCGGCGGTGCTCCGGGATGTGTCTGCCGTGCCACCAGCCCGTTGAACTGAAGCCGCCGCAGCGTCTCGGTGAGGACCTTGGAGCTGATGCTGCCGATGCGCTCGCGCAGTTCGACCGGGCGCCTGGGGCCGTCGCGCAGTGCCCAAAGCACCACGGCGTTCCAGGTGTTGGAGAGCAGGTCGAAGGCGAGGCGGGCGCGGCAGTCGGCGAGGAAGGCGTCGGTCGTCACGTACCAAATGGTGCCCGACAGGCCACCTAGCGTCGTTGAGAACGGTCCGGTCCAAGCAGGCACGGAGAGGGAATACGTGATGAGAATCGGTGTGCTGGGAACGGGCAACATGGCGGACGCACTCGCCTTCCACTGGGTGCGGGCCGGGCACGAGGTGACCATCGGGGGACGGGACGCAGACAAGACGGAGTCGCTCGCGACGCGCATCGGGGGGAGCGCGAAGCATGCCGGCCTGCGTGCGGCGGCCGAGTTCGGTGACGTGGTGCTGGCCGCGCTGCCCTTTGACGCAGGGACGAGCGTGGTCCGGGAGCTGCGGGCGGCCCTGAACGGCAAGGCGCTGCTCGACTGTTCCAACCCGGTCGGGCCGGGCTTCCGGCTGCTGACGGAGGGAGGCCCTTCGGCCGCGCAGCAGCTGGCCGCGATGGCACCGGAAGCCCATGTGGTCAAGGCGTTCAATCTCTGCCACGAGGACGTGTGGCGCATGCGGCCACCCGTCTTCGACGGGCGGCCACTGGCCGTTCCGGTCTGCGGGGACGACCATGCAGCCCTCGCACGTGTACGCCAGTTGGTGCGGGACGTGGGCTGCGAGCCCGTAACCGGCGGCGGTCTCGAACGGGCGGGACTCCTGGAGGCGACCGCCGCGCTCTTCATCGCACTGTGGGTCGGAGAGGGAGCAGACGTCCAGGCCATCGCACCTCCGCTGGCCTATGCGTCCGGACCGGGTCGTGAGCAAGCAGAAGGCGGCAAGAGGACTCTCCGTTAGGAGTTCAAGCATCCGACGCCGCGACGGGCCGCGACGACAGCCCGCGACGACCCCCGACGACGCCCCCCACGCCCCGTGACGCCCCGTAACGACCCGTAACGCCCCGCAATGATCCGCGTGCGGGCCAACGGCACCCCGGGGGTGCAGCTACCTCCACCCCCGGTTCGGTAGGGAACTGCATGGTTTTGGGGACTCGGGAGCGGGATCGTTGGAGTAGGCGGATTCCGGAAGTGCAGGGTTCCCAGATGGAGGGAGACTCCCATGAAGTCGACGCGGCCTTCACAGACGAGCACCACCGAGACGCGGGACGAGGGCGGGTTCGGTCCGTTGCTCGCCGCGTGGGACCTGGCGCATCCCGCCCCCGTTGCCGACCCCGACTGGCGGCATCTGCTGGACGAGATGGCTCATCCCGGTACTACTCAGGCCTTCCACCGGCTGGCCGAGGCCACGGCTTGAGGTCGGTCTCGCGCAGCTTGTAGTCGGCCCCCCCCGTGCCTTGCGGTCGGGCCCCCGTGCCTTGTGGTCGGGCCCCCGTGCCTTGCGGTCGGGCCCCCCGCGCCTTGCGGCCGGCCCCCCGCGCCTTGCGGCCGCCCCCCGCGCGCCTTGCGGTCGGCCCCGCGCGGCTTGCTGTCGGTCTCGTTCGGCCTCAGGTGGTCGTCAGGATGACCAGTTGTTGTGTCGCTCGAGTCATCGCCACGTAGTGATCCACCGCTCCTTCGATGCCCTCGCCGAAGTTCTCCGGGTCGATGAGCACCACCAGGTCGAATTCGAGCCCCTTCGAGAGTTCGGGGGTCAGGGAGCGGACGCGGGGTGTCGGGCGGAAGGGTGTGGCGGAGGCGGAGTCTGCGGAGGCCGGGGCTGCGGAGGCCGGGGCTGCGATGACGCAGGCGATTCCGTCCGCGTGGGCGGCCAGCCAGGTGTCCAGGGTCGCGTTCAGGTCCGACGTCGGGCCGTGTGTGACCGGGATGCCGCCGCTGCGGATGGAGGTCGGGACGTTCGCGTCCGGGAGGGCGGCTCGGATGACCGGCTCGGCCTCCGTCATGATCTCTTCCGGCGTCCGGTAGTTGATGGTCAGCGAGGCCAGGTTGATGCGGTCGAGGCCCACCCGCTTCAGGCGTTCCTGCCAGGACTCCGTGAAGCCGTGCCTGGCCTGGGCGCGGTCACCGACGATCGTGAAGCTGCGAGAGGGGCAGCGCTGCAACAGCATCTGCCACTCCGCGTCCGTCAGTTCCTGCGCCTCGTCCACGACGATGTGGGCGAAGGGGCCGGCGAGCAGGTCCGGGTCGAGGATGGGTAGTTCGGAGTTGTCGACCAGGCTGACCTGGGCGTCCTCGCCGCGGAGCATGGTCACCAGGCCTTCGCCGTCGTCCGCGTCGGCGCCGGAGTTGGCGACGGCCTCGATCAGGTTGTCGACGACCTGGCTCATGCGCTCGCGCTGGGCGGCGAGGGTGGCCTCGTGGCGGCGCTTGCGGCGGGCAGTTTCCGGGTCGCCGAGGCGTTGGCGGGCCGCGTCCAGGAGGGGGAGGTCGGACGTCGTCCAGGCCTGGGGGTTCGTGCGCTGGAGCCGTTGTACTTCCTCGCGGCTCAGCCAGGGCGCGCACATGCGCAGGTACGCCGGTACCGACCACAGGTCTCCGACCAGGTCGGCCGCTTCGAGGAGGGGCCAGGCTCGGTTGAAGGTCGCGACCAGGTCCCTGTTCTGCAGGAGGGACCTGCGGAGAAGCGCGGGGGAGACGGCGGTGTCGGCGTCCGTGTCGGCGTCGGCGTCGGATTCGGCCTCGTGTTTGTCCGTCAGGATCGTGAGGAGTTCCTCCCAGACCTGGTGACGGGCCTCGTTGTGCGGGGTGCCGGGTTCCGCCGCTTCGAAGGCCGCGGTCCAGTCGTCGGGGCTCAGCCAGATGTCGGACCAGGGAGTCGTGACCGTCATGCCCTTGGTGGGGGGTTCCTCGTAGAAGCGGACGGCCTTCTCGATCCCGCCCACCAGAGCCGCGGACGACTTCAGCCGCGCCACCTCCGGGTCGGGCTCCGAACCGGCCGCCGCCCCTTCCGCGACCAGGTCGCGCAGGATGCACGTCTGTACGCCCTCCTCGCCGAGGCTGGGGAGGACGTCGGCGACGTAGGAGAGGTACGGACGGTGGGGGCCCACGAAGAGGACGCCGCCTCGGCGGTGGCCCAGGCGGGGGTCGGAGTGGAGGAGGTAGGCGGAGCGGTGGAGGGCCACGACGGTCTTGCCGGTACCGGGGCCGCCGTCCACGACCAGGGCGCCTCGGGAACTCGCGCGGATGATGGCGTCCTGGTCGGCCTGGATGGTGCCGAGTACGTCCCGCATGCGCTCCGACCTGTTGGTGCCCAGGCTGGCGATGAAGGCGGACTGGTCGTCGAGGGCGGCGGCGTGGTGGTCGGTGAGTCCGTCCAGTTCGTCCGGGGAGAAGATCTCGTCCCAGTAGTCGCCGATACGGCCGTTGGTCCAGCGGTAGCGGCGGCGGCTCGTCAGGCCCATCGGGTTGGCGTGGGTCGCGCCGAAGAACGGTTCGGCCGCCGGGGAGCGCCAGTCGATCAGCAGGCGGCGGCCTGTCGCGCTGTCCGTGAGGCCGAGACGGCCGATGTAGACGGGGTCGGGGTCGTCCGGGCTCACCATGTGGCCGAGGCACAGGTCCAGGCCGAAGCGGCGCAGGGTGCGCAGGCGGGCGGTCAGGCGGTGGATCTCCGTGTCCCGGTCCATCGCGTGCCGGCCCAGGCCGCCGGGGGCCTTGCGTACGGCGTCGAGCTGGGCGGACACCTCGGCGATCGACTCTTCGAGGCACTGGGCGAGCGCCGCGAAGTGCCGCTCGTCGGCGGCGATCAGGGCCGGGTCGGCCTTGGCGGAGAGGCGGTCGGGGAGGTCGAACGCGCTGGGGGTGGTCGGGGGGGTCA
Organism: Streptomyces sp. NPDC057474; assembly: GCF_042802555.1. NCBI lineage: Bacteria > Bacillati > Actinomycetota > Actinomycetes > Kitasatosporales > Streptomycetaceae > Streptomyces > Streptomyces sp. NPDC057474. Next base: position 15,047 of record NZ_JBHVDX010000159.1, read on the forward strand.
CTTCATTCGCTCCGAACGCTCCGAATGTGAGGTCGTTTACGACCATGGGTACTGCTTGGTGGTGCTGCTCGATGGTCCCGCTCGATGGCTCTGCTCGGTGGCCCCGCTCGATGGTCCCGCTCGATGGTTCTGCTTGGTGGTTCTGCTGCGACGGGGAATTCCTTCCAGATGGGCCCCCGTCGTTCACGCGGGCACATGCCGCCTATCCCGGCTGCCGCCTGTCCCGGACGATCGTGTCAAGGAGCAGTTTCGCCGCCACCGTCGCCCCGTCCGTGTGGACCATTGTGGCCACGGCGGTCGCCCGGGCCTGGGTCTCGGGTGCCAGGGCCACCTCCAGCGCGGCCGACAGGGACTCGAACGTCGGGGTCGGCCCGGCATGGGCCGCGCCGATGCCCAGCTCGGCCACCCGGCCCGCGAAGTACGGCTGGTCCGCCCCCTGGGCCACCACCACCTGGGGCGCACCCGCCCAGGTCGCCGTGGTCGTCGTGCCCGCGCCGCCGTGGTGGACGACGGCGGCGACCCGGCGGAACAGCGCGTGGTGGTTCGTCTCGCCGACGACGAAGCAGTCGTCCCGGTCGTCGACGATACCCAACCCGGCCCAGCCTCGGGAGACGATCACGCGGCGGCCCTGCGCACGGATGGCCTCGATGGATGCCTGGGCGACGTCCTCGGCGCCACCTATGGCGATGCTGCCGAAGCCGATGTACACCGGCGGTGTGCCGGCGTTCAGGAACGCCGTCAGCTCGGCCGGGAGCGGGCGTTCGTCCGGCACGATCCACGTGCCGGTCTGTACGACGTCGCGGTCCGACGACTCCTGCCACGGGTCGAGGACGGGGTCCGTCGCGAGCCACGGACGGTCGGTGAAGACGTGATCGCGGACGTCGTCCACCGGCGGGAGACCGACCGACGCCCGGTGGGTGTTGATCACCTCACCGAACAGGTCGTTCGCGCTCCGGGCGTCCAGGTCCCACAGCACCCGGTTGTCGGTCACGTCGGACGGCAACGGTTTGCCCGGCCGCTGCATCGGCCGGTGGTGCGGCGACGGCAGGGAGACGGACTGGAAGCTCGCGTACACGTACGGGACATCCAGTTTGTCGGCCACCGACCGGACGCAGGCGGCGGCCGGGAGCAGGCCGGTCGCCACCAGCACGTCGCAGCCCTCGGCCGCCTCGGCGACCGTGTCGAACTGCGCGAGCAGCTCGGCCGCGCGCCGGGGCACGCCGTCCGCCGTCGGCGGCGTCGCCGCGGTCATCATCGCGCGCACCGACCGGCCGAACGGCACCAGTGGTACGCCGACACCGGCCAGCCGCCGCGCGAACTCCTCGTCCGGCGGCGCGCACACCCGCACCTCCGCGCCGAGTTCGCGCAGCCGGACCGCGAGTCCCACCAGCGGTTCGACGCCCCCACGCGAGTCGTAGTTCGCCAACAGCACACGCATTCAGCGCCCCCGGTTTCCTTCGATACTGGCGATACTGGCTCAGGCCGGAGATTCTGCGGCACGACGGGGGCCTTGCCGCAAGCCCCCCGGTGCGCTATACGTTGAGAGTGGCAAGGAGTGGGTTACCTCCTTGCCTTTGTTCTTGCCTCTCTTCCTGCCAGGTTCTGTCCCGGCACCCAGGCGGCGTCTCAGCCAGGGGGCCGGTTTTTTTGCGCGCCCTCATCGTTCACATCCAGGGATGAGTTTCAGCTGAGAGACGTGTTTCCCGGAGAGATGTCCATCATCACCCATCCGTGGTTCATCCATGTGAACAGAATCTGCGTGCCGATCTATTGACGTGCTCAGGTCATCACCCGACACTCGGCCACAGGGAAAGTGCTTTCCGGATCGCACTCCGAACCGCACTCTGGATCTCATCCCTGGAGACCGAAGATGCAAACGACGCACGTGAGACCCGTCATGGCGACGGCGAGCGCAGGTCTGGTGGCAGGCCTGCTGGTCGCGTTGTCCGGTACGGCGGCGCAGGCCGCGACCGCCCGGTACGAGGCCGAGACGTCACCGGCCGTCTGCACCGGCACGATCGACTCCGACTGGACCGGATACTCGGGCAGCGGATTCTGCAACGGCACCAACGCCGCAGGCGCGTACGCGCAGTTCACCGTGACCGCACCCGCATCGGGCACGGCGACACTGTCCGTACGGTTCGCCAACGGCACCACCGCGGCGCGGGCCGCGAGCGTCACGGTGAACGGTACGACCGCCGCGACCACGTCCTTCGAGAGCACCAGCACCTGGACGGCGTGGACCACCAAGACGCTGACCGTGCCGGTGAGCTCGGGCAGCAACGTCATCCGGATCAGCCCCACCGCCTCCACCGGGCTGCCCAACATCGACTACCTCGACGCGAACGTCCCCGACGGCACCACCACACCGCCGCCGTCGAGCTCCGCGCTGTACGTCTCACCGACGGGGACGGACTCCGCGGCCGGTACGGTCTCGGCCCCCACCACCCTCACCTCGGCGATCAGCCGGATCGCCGCCGGCGGGACCATCTACCTGCGCGGCGGGACGTACGCCCACTCGTCCACCGTCACCATCCCGGTCGGCAACTCGGGGACCGCCGCCGCCCGTACGAACCTCTCCGCCTACCCGGGTGAGACGCCCGTCCTCAACTTCGCGGCACAGAGCGAGAGTTCGTCGAACCGGGGGCTGCAGATCAACGGCTCCTACTGGCACGTCCGCGGGCTCGTCGTCGAGCGCGCCGGGGACAACGGTATCTACGTCGGCGGCAGCGACAACGTCATCGAGCGGACCGTCACGCGGTTCAACCGGGACACGGGGCTGCAGTTGGGGCGGATCGCCTCCACTACCCCTACCGCCGACTGGCCTTCGGACAATCTCATCCTGAGCGCCGAGTCGCATGACAACGCCGACTCCGACGGGGAGGACGCGGACGGGTTCGCGGCGAAGCTCACCACCGGGACCGGGAACGTCTTCCGGTACGCCGTGGCCCACAACAACATCGACGACGGCTGGGACCTCTACACCAAGCCGGACACCGGGGCCATCGGGCCGGTGACCATCGAGGACTCGCTCGCGTACGAGAACGGCACGCTCAGCGACGGGTCGCAGGCCGGGAACGGTGACCGCAACGGCTACAAGCTCGGTGGCGACGACATCTCCGTGAACCACATCGTCCGGCGCAGCATCGCCTACGACAACGGCAAGCACGGTTTCACGTGGAACAGCAACCCGGGCACCATGGCGGTCTCCGGGAACGTGAGCATCGACAACACCGAGCGGAACTTCAACTTCGACGGCGGTACGTCGGTGTTCCGCGACAACACGTCGTGCCGCAGCGGCAGCGGTACGAACGACCGGATCATCGGTAGCTCCGACAGCTCCAACCAGTTCTGGTCCGGGTCGAACGGGTCCCGGTGCTCCTCGTACTCCGGCGGCCTGGACTGGTCCTTCGGCAGCGACGGAAGCCTCGACGTCACTTTCGGATGACCGGATGACCGGATGATCGGCTGAGAAGAGGGTGACGTGTCGCCCCCGCCAGCAACGGTTCGCCGTTACGGGCGGGGGTCTTCCCGTGCCGAGCCGGTTTACCGGCTCAGCCCTGCGGCTCGCTGATGTTGACCATCCACGGGGTGCCGAAGCGGTCCGTGCACATGCCGAAGATGTCGCCCCACATCTGTTTGTCGAGGGGGACGGCGACCGAGCCGCCGGCGGAGAGCTTCTCCCAGTAGCCGCGCAGCTCGGTGTCGTCGTCGCCGCTGAGGCTGACGGAGAAGTTGCTGCCCGGGGTGTAGTCCATGCCGGGCGGGGTGTCGGAGCCCATGAGGGTGAAGCCGCTCGGCGTTTCCAGCATGCCGTGCATGATCTTGTCGGACTCCGGGGCGCCGGGCTCGCCGAAGTTGCCGTAGGTGTTCAGCGCCAGGTCGCCGCCGAAGACCTCCTTGTAGAACTCCAACGCCTGCCGGGCGTCGCCGTCGAAGCTGAGGTAGGGGTTGAGCCGCGAGACCACGAGAACCTCCTGAAAACGGATCAGACGGAGCAAACGGTCAGTTGTCCGGAGACTAGCCCCCGCCACTGACAACGGCATGCCGGGCCGCCCGCGCGCTTCCGGTGCCGGCTGCGGCGCGTCCGTCCCTCAGCCCCTCAGCCCGTCAGCCCGTCCGCCCGTACTGCGTGGCCTCCGTCACAAACGGAGTCGGGCGCGTCAAGTCTTCACAAAGTACCCATCGGTAGCGGGAGTCACGGCTGTTACTTTCGCTTTCAAGATTCTGTGAAGCACCGTGAACTTCCATGAACCTCCCCCACCGAGGCCCCCCATGCCCAGCTCCTCCTCCCCGTCCTCCGTAGTCCGCGCGAGCGGTCGGCACCGTAAGGCCAAGGCTCCGAACCCGGCGTTCCGGCGGGCGGCCGTGATCGCCGTCGTCGCCCCCGTCGCCGGGACGATCCTGGCCGGCACGTCCGCCTTCGCCGCCGACAAGACGACCGCGAAGGCCGGTGCCACCGAACTCGACGCCACCGAGCAGAAGATCGCGGACAACCTGAACACCCGCAGCCAGGACACCCGTCTCGGCAGCACGCTCAGCGGTGTCGTCATCGACGCCGAGTCCGACAAGGTGGTGTGGGGTCACAACGCGGACACCGCGCTGATGGCCGCGTCGAACACGAAGCTCGCCACCTCCACCGCCGCGCTGACGGTGCTCGGCCCGGACCACCGGCTCACCACGAAGGTCGTGTACGGCGACGGCACGCTCACCCTCGTCGGCGGCGGCGACCGCACCCTGACGACCGACGACCTCGACGCGCTCGCCAAGACCGCCGTCGCCGGGCTGAAGAACGCCGGGCTCACCTCGGTGAAGGTCCGCATCGACGACAGCCTCTTCCCCGAACCGACCCTCGCGGGCGGCTGGAACACCGGCTACTACCCCGACTCCATCGCCCCCGTACGCGCGCTGGTCGTCGACTCGCACAACGTCGACGACACCTCCCTCGACGCGGGCGGCGTCTTCGCGGGGCTCCTCGCCGAGCGGGGCGTGACGGTCGACGGCGAGGTCACGCGCGGGGTCGTCGGCAACGGGGACGTGCCCGTCGCCTCGCACACGTCCGACAAGCTGTCCACGATCGTGAAGCAGATGCTCAAGGTCAGCGACAACGACATCGCCGAGTCGCTGCTGCGGCTCACCGCGCTCGGCGCCGGCCGCTCCGCCACCTTCGAGGACGGGACGGCCGTCGTCCGCGACGTCCTCACCCGCTACGGCATCTCGCTCGACCACTTCGAGATGTACGACGGCAGCGGGCTGTCCCGCGCGACCCGTATCCCGGCTCGGACGATCGCCGACATCGTCGACCTGGCCGCCGACCCCCGGCACAGCCAGACGCTGAAGTACATCATCGACGGGCTGCCCGTCTCGGGTGAGGCGGGCGCCACGCTGGGCCCGGAGTTCGGCCGCTTCGACACCGCCGACTCCAAGTGCGCCGTCGGCCGGGTCAAGGCCAAGACCGGCACCCTCACCGGCGCCGTCGCCCTGAGCGGTCTCACCAAGGCCCAGGACGGCCAGTGGAAGGTCTTCTCCTTCATCGAGAACGACTCCGCCGCCGGCCCGTCCGACATCAAGGACGCCCTCGACGGCCTCGCGGCCACGGTCAACGGCTGCTGGGTGTAGCGCACAGAACCTGAAGGCTCACGGACGCCGGGTGTGGGGACGGCCGGCGTCCGTGGGGCGGCGACGTCAGCGTGTGTGTGCCTACGACGGCATCTCGCTCTGTCGCCTGCCCACTTATCGTGCACAAGTGCCGCCCACCGTGAGCCGCCCGAGGTCGGTCGGGGCCGGCGGGTCCCATGACCGGGCCCGTCGGTCACCGTCACGCGCACGAGTGCCCTCAAGCGACCGTCGGTTACTCGGTGAGGTGGTCCTCCAGGTCGCCTAGGGGCGATGGGGTTACTGGTGATGCCCTGCAGGACCGTGCCGACCACGGCCGGCGCGACACCGACGAACACGCCGATGACCGTCCGCGGCACCCGAAGCGCCCGCGACCTGGGCGTCGTCGCTCGTACCGCCGTGGGCCAGCGCGTCCCACACCGCCGAGGGCGGAATCGTCCGACTGCCCACCGCGAGGCTCGCCAGCACGGCCAGCGACGACAGGAGAAGGGCGGCGACCAGCCGGTCGACGCGCTGCAGGACGCCTCCGGGCTGGGCGGCCTACGACTCCCGGCATGCACCCTTCTCCATCACTTCGGGAGAAGGGTGCCCTTCGTCCGAGTCGGGGGCGTCAGAGGCCGAACTCCTGGGGGGACAGGCCGAGGGTGGCGCACGCCTCGCGCAGGACCTGCTCCTCGGACTGGGCGATGTACCCGTCCGCGCCCGCCACCACGAAACCGGTCTGTACGACCGCCCGCGCCTCCGTCGGCTTCTTCGCCGCCTTGGCGATCTCCTGCATGGCCTCGGCCTTGCCCTGCTGGAAGTTGAAAGACAGCTGGTCTACGTGCTTGTTGAAGCGCTGCCGCAGCTGGTCGGCCGGGAAGTTCTGCAGAACGTCGTTGTTCAGGATCAGCGACTCCACGTGCTGCCGCTCGGCCGGGTCCACATTTCCGTCGGCGGCGGCGACCAGGGCGCACATCGCCATGCTGGCGTCCCGGTAGGCCCCGCTCTTCAGCTCCGTCTTGAGGGAGGTGAGCTGGGACTTGAGCGCGCTCACCAGCTGGGCCTTCGATCCGCCGGAGGACCGCCCGGAGCCCGAGGACCCGGTGGAGCCCGTGGACCCCATGCCCGGCCGCCCGTGTCCGCTGCCGCCCCGCGCTCCCTGCGCCTGCTGCAGACCCTTGGCCTGGTCCTTGATCCGATCCCACATCGCCATGCGTGCCACCTCGGCTTCAGCCCGTGTCGTGCCGGTCGTTCCGGTCGTCCGCGTGCGTTCCGCACGTCTTCCTGTGAACGCCTGCCGCCCCCTCCAGAGTTCCAAGACCACCGCCCTGTCCCGGGAGTCACGGACCTCATGGGACAGTCGGCCTCGGCCGGCTGCTGCCCGCCGCCCGCAGCACGCCGACTACGAATCCCCTTGTCCCGTGGCGGAGTTCGCCATACCGGGGTTCAGGTAGCGTGGCGGTCACCTGTGGTTCGGCGCCATCCTTCGTCCGCGACCGGACACCGGTGATCCACCCCGCCACGGTCGCCGCGGCCCCGGCCATCGGCCTGGTGGCCGGCCTTCGCCCGGCCTGGCGTGCCTCCCGCATCCAGCCGGCGGAGGCGCTGCGCCGCTGAGCGCGGCGCCCACGCGGCTGCTGTCAGCGGCCGTTGCCCTTCGCGGGGGCGCGGCGGCGGCCCTGGGAAGGGCGGCCCCGGCGGCCACGCGATGCCGAAGCCGGGCGGGCGGGCGGCTGCTCGGTGACCGGCGGGGTGAGGACGACGGGGACGCCCGAGGGGGCCTGGGCGCCGGTGATGCGGTTCAGGTCGGCGCCGCCCGAGCGGACCCTGGTGGTCGTCGGGGTGATGCCGGCGACGGCCATCAGCTGGGTCACGTCACGGCGCTGGTGCGGCAGGACGAGCGTGACGACCGTGCCGGACTCGCCGGCGCGGGCCGTACGGCCGCCCCGGTGCAGATAGTCCTTGTGGTCGCCCGGCGGGTCGACGTTGACGACGAGGTCGAGGTCGTCGACGTGGATGCCGCGCGCCGCGACGTTCGTGGCGACCAGCGCCGTCACGTCACCGTCCTTGAACTGGCTCAGGGCCCGGTTGCGCTGGGACTGCGACTTGCCGCCGTGCAGGGCGGCGGCGCGCACGCCGACCGCCAGTAGCTTCTTGACCAGCCGGTCCGTCGCGTGCTTGCTGTCCAGGAACATGATCACCCGTCCCTCACGGGCGGCGATCTCGGTCGTGGTGGCGTGCTTGTCGTCGTCCTCGACGTGCAGTACGTGGTGGTCCATCGTCGTGACGGCGCCCGCGGACGGGTCGACCGAGTGGACGACGGGGTCGTGCAGGTAGTCGCGGACCAGCCGGTCGACGTTGCGGTCCAGGGTGGCCGAGAACAGCAGTCGCTGGCCGTCGGGTCGCACCTGGTCGAGGAGCGCGGTCACCTGCGGCATGAAGCCCATGTCGGCCATCTGGTCGGCCTCGTCCAGCACGGTGATCGCGACCCGGTCCAGCCGGCAGTCGTCGCGGTCTATGAGGTCCTTGAGCCGTCCGGGCGTCGCGACGACCACCTCGGCGCCGCCGCGCAGCGCGCTCGCCTGACGTCCGATGGACATGCCGCCGACCACCGTGGCGAGCCGCAGACGCAGCGCGCGGGCGTACGGAGTGAGGGCATCGGTGACCTGCTGGGCCAGTTCCCGGGTGGGCACGAGGACGAGGGCCAGCGGCTGCCGGGGCTCGGCCCGCTGCCCCGACGTACGGGCCAGCAGTGCGAGACCGAAGGCGAGCGTCTTGCCCGATCCGGTGCGGCCCCGGCCCAGGACGTCCCGGCCGGCCAGTGAGTTCGGCAGCGTCGCGGCCTGGATGGGGAACGGGGCGGTCACCCCTTCGGCGCCGAGTGTCTCCAACAGCCGCGCGGGCAGCTCCAGTTCATTGAACGTCTCGACTGCCGGCAGTGCGGGCGTGACCGTCACCGGCAGCGCGAACTCCCCACCGACGGCGGCCACGGCGGGCCGACCACCGCGTCGGCTCCGACCGTTCTTGGGCGAGCCGTTCTTGGCGGCACCGGCTTTCGCCGAACCGTTCTTGGGTGAACCGTTCCTGGCCGCACGAGAAGGAGAGCTCTGGTTGCCCGTCCCCGTCCCCGTCCCCGCTCCCGTCGCCTGTGAGCGGGCGCGGTTGCCCCGAGCGGCGCCGGCACCGGTGGAGCCGTTGTCCGTGCGGGTGGCAGAGCCCTTCTCCGTACGGGAGCGGGAGGAGCTGCTGCTGTTCGTGCGAGCCGTGCGGTTCATGGGGACCTTCCTCGATGCGGCGGCGCCTGTCGCACACGAGCCGGGGCCCGCACC
>NZ_JBHVDX010000160.1:0-23962 GCF_042802555.1 Streptomyces sp. NPDC057474
CGCCGTACATGTGCGTACGGCGCCCGCGGTCATCGGTTGCGCTGTGTGGTCCGCCTAACCCCCGAAGGGGCGGGTCACGCGGACTTGCGGCTGTCTCGCGGATGTACCGCGATGTTCATCGCGCCGGAGCGGAGAACCGCTAGGCGCTCTTCGAGGACCTCTTCGAGTTCCTCACGGGTGCGCCGCTCCATCAGCATGTCCCAATGTGTACGCGCGGGCTTGGCCTTCTTTTCCTCAGGGCCGTCGCCGTCCACGAGGAGTGCTGGGGCCCCGCAGACCTTGCACTCCCACTCCGGCGGAATCTCCGCCTCGACCGAGAAGGGCATCTCGAAGCGGTGCCCCTTCTCGCATGCGTACTCCACGGCCTGGCGCGGAGCCAAGTCGATACCGCGGTCCGTCTCGTAGCTGGTCACCACGAGGCGCGTGCCGCGAAGAGCTCGCTCACTCATGAATCGTGCCTCCCGGGCTTGTCGCCCACAGGACAGGTGTCGCTGTCGTCGTCATCCGGTCAACGTCCGGTCGGCGGTAAAGATTCCCGTTCCGTGTCCCGTTCCGGGTCATGCGTCGCCGTCGTAGCCGCCCTTGTTGTACCCACCCGCGCCCGGTTTGTCACATCTGACAGTAGATGTCACCTAGCGTTCGGCATCTTTGACGCGCAGTAACGGTACGCCTGGCAGGCCAAACGCGTACACTACAGCTCTTTCGCTCCAGGCGCTAAATCCTGTCGGGCACGGGATTGCCCGCGTCGCTGATCGCCCGCCGCACCGGAACCCTCGCGAGCAGGGCGAATCCCAGGACGAAGAAGACGACCAGCGAGATGATCGCGTCCCGATAACTTCCGGTCAACTGGTAGGTCAGACCGAACAGCAGCGGGCCCAGCCAGCTCATACCGCGGTCGCTCATCTCGTACGCGGAGAAGTACTCGGCCTCCTTGCCGGGCGGTACGAGGTGGGAGAAGAGGGAGCGGGAGAGGGCCTGGCTGCCGCCGAGGACCAGACCGATGCCCGAGGCGAGGACGAAGAACCACACAGGGGCGCCCGCCGGGAGGAAGTAGCCGGCGGCGAGGATCAAGGTCCAGGCGACCAGGGAGCCGAGGATCGTGCGCTTGGCGCCGTACCGGCGGGAGAGCCGGCCCATGCCGAGGGCGCCGCCCACCGCCAGGATCTGCACCAGCAGGACCGCCACGATGAGCGTGGACTGCTCCAGGTCGAGTTCTTCGGAGCCGTACACCGAGGCCTGGGAGATCACCGTCTGGATGCCGTCGTTGTAGACGAGGTAGGCGAGGAGGAAGCCCAGGGTCAGCGGATGACGGCGCATGTCGCGGACGGTCGCCGCGAGCCGGCGCAGACCGGGGGCGGTCGCTTCCCCGGTCTCGCCCGCAGGGATGCGGCGGTCGCGGAGGCGGCGGAGCGGGATGAGGGTGAAGGCACCCCACCACAGGCCGGCCGAGGCCAGACAGATGCGGACGGCCATGCCCTCGGAGACACCGAAGGTGTCGTGGGCGGTGAAGAGGATCAGGTTCGCCACCAGGACCAGCGAGCCGGCCGCGTAGCCGAAGGCCCAGCCCCGGGAGGAGACGGCGTCGCGTTCCTCGGGGGGTGCGATCTGGGGCAGATAGGAGTTGTAGAGCATCATCGCGACGGACTGCGCCGCGTTCGCGACGATCAGCAGGACGCCGCCGAGGAAGTAGCGGTCGCCGTCCAGGAAGAACAGGCCCGCGGTCGCGGCGGCACCGACATAGGCGGCCGCGCCCAGGAGGGGCTTCTTACGGCCCGTGCGGTCGGCCGCCGCGCCCACCAGCGGCATGATCACGACGGCGAGGATCACCGACAGGGACACCGAGTAGGCGAAGAAGGAGCCGGCGCGGACCGGTATGCCCAGGGGGTGTACGTAACCGTCCGTGTCGGCGGCGGACTTGGCGACCTCGGTCAGATAGGGGCCGAGGAACACGGTCAGGACGCTGGTCGAGTAGACGGAGCAGGCCCAGTCGTAGAAGTACCAGCCGCGCTGTTCGCGCCGTCTGCCCGCGGCCTCGTCCGCCGCGTCCGTCCGCACGGTGTCGGTGCCCACCCGCGCCCCTCGCTTCCCCGTGTACGGGCCGCGCGAGGGCGTCAGGCCCAGGTTCCCCGGTCCTCAAGCACTTTGCGCAGCGTGTCGATGTGATCGGTCATGATGCCATCGACGCCGAGGTCCAGGAGCCGGTGCATACGTTGCGGTTCGTTCACGGTCCAGACGTGGACGTGCAGCCCGCGCGCGTGGGCGGCGCGGACGAACCGGTGGTCGACCACAGGCACCCCGGACTGCGCCTGGGGCACCTGCGCGGCGACGGCCGAGCGGCGCACCGCCGCCGGGACACCCCAGGACCGCAGCCGCAGGCCCAGGACGCCGCTCGTGCCGTACGAAGTGGCCAGGCGCGGTCCGGCGAGGCGCTGGGCGCGGGCGACCCGGGGCTCGGAGAAGGAGCCGACGCAGACGCGGTCCCAGGAGTCGGTGCGGGCTATCAGATTGAGGAGGGGATGGAGCGCGGGCTCCGCCTTGATGTCGACGTTCCAGCGGACCTCGGGGAAGACTTCGAGGAGTTCCTCGAAGAGGGGGACGGGCTCGACGCCGGCCACGCGCGCGTGCTGGATCTCCTTCCACGGCAGGTCCGCTATTCGGCCCGCCCCGTCGGTCATCCGGTCCAGGGTCGAGTCGTGGAAGGCGACCAGCTTGCCGTCGAGCGTGGCGTGGACATCGGTCTCGATGTAGCGGTAACCCGACTCCACCGCCCGTCGGAACTGGGCCATGGTGTTCTCCAGGCCGTCCGCCGCCCCGCCCCGGTGGGCGAAGGCTATCGGGCCCGGATGGTCGAGGTAGGGGTGGCGTATGAGCGCGGTCACCCGGGCAGTATGGCCCGCTCCGATGGACCGGTGGCAACGACCGTGCTGCCGGATTCCGAGGAGACGGCGAACACGCGCAGGAACAGCTGGGCGAGCGGGCCGATGGAGAGGGCGTAGAGGAGAGTGCCCACGCCGACCGTGCCGCCGAGGGCGAAGCCGGTCGCCAGCACCGCCACCTCCACGGCCGTCCGCATCAGCCGGACCGAGCGGCCGGTACGCCGGTGCAGTCCCGTCATCAGGCCGTCGCGCGGACCCGGGCCGAACCGGGCCGCGATGTAGAGGCCGGTCGCCACGCCGTTGAGCACGATTCCGGCGATCAGGAGAGGAATCCGTACGGCCATGGTGTGCGCCTCGGGCACCAGGGCCAGGGTGGCGTCCATCGCGATGCCGACCACGAAGACATTGGAGACCGTGCCGAGGCCCGGGCGCTGGCGCAGCGGGATCCACAGGAGCAGCACCATCGCGCCCACGACGATCGACACCACGCCGATGGTCAGGCCGGTCAGTTCCGCCAGCCCCTGGTGCAGCACGTTCCAGGGCTCCAGGCCGAGGCCCGCCTCCACGAGGAGCGCGGAGCTGGCGCCGTACAGCGCGAGGCCGGTGTAGAGCTGGGTCAGCCGTCGGCCCAGACGGTGTTTCGGATGGTTCGGACGGTGCTGCGGCTCGTGCGCTGCCGAGGGCTGTGGTTCGGGCTGTGCGGGCAAGACGTCCCCCCGGTGGTGTTGTTGGCCTGACGCATGACACTCTGTGGCTTGGAATGTGAAGCAATCCATGGCCAATTAGGGGAAGGTGGACTGGAAATCATGGCGCAGTGGACTTCGGCGGTCGGCGCGGCTCAGCTCGCGCGGCTGCTCACCTCGCAGCAGGAGCGCCCCGCCGGCCCGGGCACACGCCGCCCGCCCGCCTACCGTGCGCTCGCCGACGGGATCCGGCTGCTGGTGCTGGAGGGCCGCGTGCCCGTGGCCGCCCGGCTGCCGGCCGAGCGCGAGCTGGCCCTGTCCCTCTCCGTCAGCCGTACGACCGTCGCGGCGGCCTACGAGGCACTGCGCACGGAAGGGTTCCTGGAGTCCCGGCGGGGAGCCGGCAGCTGGACCGCCGTACCGGCCGGGAAGCCGTTGCCCGCGCGCGGACTGGAACCGCTGCCGCCCGAGGCGCTCGGCTCGATGATCGACCTGGGCTGCGCGGCCCTGCCCGCCCCCGAGCCCTGGCTCACCCGGGCCGTGCAGGGCGCGCTGGAGGAGCTGCCGCCCTACGCCCACACGCACGGTGACTATCCGGCCGGGCTGCCCGCGCTCCGCTCCATGCTCGCCGACCGGTACACCGCGCGCGGGATCCCGACCATGCCCGAGCAGATCATGGTGACCACGGGTGCCATGGGGGCCATGGACGCCATCTGTCACCTCTTCGCGGGGCGCGGGGAGCGGATCGCGGTGGAGTCGCCTTCGTACGCCAACATTCTGCAGTTGATGCGGGAGGCGGGGGCGCGGCTGGTGCCGGTGGCCATGGCCGACGGGCTCGCCGGGTGGGACATGGACCGGTGGCGGCAGGTCCTGCGGGACGCGGCGCCGCGGCTCGCGTACGTCGTCGCAGACTTCCACAATCCGACCGGGGCGCTCGCCGACGAGGACCGGCGGCGGGGGCTCGTCGACGCGGCGCGGGGTGCCGGGACGGTGCTCGTCGCCGACGAGACGATGAGTGAGCTGTGGCTCGACGACGGTGTGGAGATGCCGCGGCCGGTCTGCGCGTTCGATCCGGCGGGGTCCACGGTCATCACGGTCGGGTCGGCGAGCAAGGCGTTCTGGGCGGGCATGCGGATCGGGTGGGTGCGGGCGGCGCCGGATGTCATCCGGAGTCTCGTCGCGGCGCGGGCGTACGCGGATCTGGGGACGCCGGTGCTGGAGCAGTTGGCCGTGAACTGGCTGATGCATACCGGGGGTTGGGCGCAGGCTGTGGGGATCCGGCGGGAGCAGGCGCGGGGGAACCGGGACGCGTTGGTGGCCGCGGTGCGTCGGGAGCTGCCGGACTGGGAGTTCTCGGAGCCTCGGGGTGGGCTGACCCTGTGGGTTCGTACCGGGGGGCTGTCGGGGTCTCGGATCGCCGAAATGGGGGAGCGGGTGGGGGTGCGGGTGCCGTCGGGGCCTCGGTTCGGGGTCGACGGGGCCTTCGAGGGGTATGTGCGGCTGCCGTTCACCGTGGGGGGAGCGGTCGCCGAGGAGGCGGCCGTGCGGTTGGCCGCGGCGGCGCGGCTGGTGCGGGACGGGGCGTCGCGCGGGAACGAGGGGCCGCGGACGTTCGTGGCGTGACGGTCTGCTGTGTGGGTGCCCGGCGGCTCCGGCTGGGCGGGGGTCGGTCTCGCTCACCGGCGCTTGCCGGGTGCCGCTGCGCCCACCCGTGCCGCCCCTGGCGGCACGACTGCCCGCGGCTACGGCAGGTCGGCTTCTTCCCGGTGCCGCTGTGTGGGTGGGCCGACCCAGCGGCTCGGGCTGCCCGCAGCTGAGTACTGCGGTGGGCAGTCGCCTCAGGTCTCCGCCACCGCTGCCTTCGTGAGGGAGTCCGCCGGGGTCGTGTGGGGTGGCAGGAGGTCCAGGACTGCCTGGCGGTGGGGTTCGGGGGTGTTTTCGTCGTAGGGGTCCGGGGTGGTGGGGACCTGGAGGCGGAGGGTGGGGGCGGGTCCCAGGCGGGCGTAGCCGCGGCCTGGGGGGACGTCCGGGGTGGGGGTGGTGGGGGGTGGGGCGCCCAGGACCGTTTCCACTTGCTCGAGGGAGGCGGGGCCCAGGACCACGCGCGCGCGTGTGTGCTGGCGTACCGCGTCGGTGAGAGTGTCCAGGTGGTCGAACTGTTCGGTGACCACCACCGTCACGTTGACCGCGCGGCCGTGCCGCAGGGGGACCTGGAGGAGGGACTGCGGGTCGCTCCGGCCGTCGGCCGCGGCGAGGTGGGTCAGTACGCTCGGGCGGTCGAGGAGGAGCCAGAGGGGCCGGCGGATGTCGTCCGGTGCGGGATGGCCGGCCTGGCGGGCGCGATTCGTGGCGATCAGTCGGCGTTCCGTCTCCTGGGACGCCCACTCCAGGCTCGCCAGGGCTCCGGAGAGGCCGCTCTCCACGGCCAGGACCCCGTCGCGGCCGGTGAGGCAGGCGTACTCGCCGTTGCCGCCGCCCTCGACGATGACGACATCGCCGTGCTGGAGGGCCTGGAGGGCGATCGAGCGGAGCAGGGTCGTCGTGCCGCTGCCCGGTTCGCCCACGGCCAGCAGGTGCGGTTCGGTGGAGCGGACGCCGGTGCGCCAGACGACCGGCGGCACGTCGCGTTGCTCCTCTCCGCAGGAGAGGGGGAGGGTGCGCTGGACGTGGGTGGCGTCGGTGAAGCCGAGGACCGTCTCGCCCGGGGCCGTCACGAAGCGCTGGGCGGCGATGTCGGTGGCGAGCGGAGAGAGGACGGCGACGGTGAGTTCGTTGCCTTCCTCGTCCCAGGTGAAGCGGTACTCACGGCCGCGGCCCGCCTTGGCGTGCAGCAGCTGCTCGATGCGCGCGCGGGCTTCCGCCTCGCTGTCGGTGAAGTACGCGGGATAGCGGATCAGCAGATGGCAGACGCGGCCGGTGCTGTCGAACGCGTAGGTGGGAAAGGCCTTGTCCCAGGCGCCGCCGTGCGAATAGAGGGGCTCGGGGTCCTCGGCGGCCGAGAAGTACGGGACCAGGGCCTCGTAGAGGGACCGTAGACGCTGGGTCTGGGACTCGTCGGGGCCGGTGGGCTCCGAAGCGGCGCCGTCGCGGCCCGCCCAGGCTGCCGCCGCCATCAGGGCGATGACGGCGAGCAGCAGGCCGTACGGCACCAGGGTCACGACCAGGACGACCGAGGCCGCCAGGAAGAGCAGTGACCCGCGGCGGTCCTTGGGGGTCTCGGCCCATCTGTGCCGCCCGGCGGCGACCAGCCGGCGCAGTCCACGCGTGATCGTGATCAACGGGTGGAGGACGTCGGTGGCGCCGTCGGCCGCCGTCCGGGCCAGCTCCCGGCTCCTGGCGAGGTGCGCGCCGCCGCTGCTCAGAATGCGGGGGAGGGGAACCCGGGCCACGGCTGTCTCCTGGGGGTGCGTGCGGATGGGGACGGGGTCAGAACTTGATCCCACCGAGGAGGCTCGCGAGGCTCTCGCCGCCCGCCGTGATGCTCGGGGCGATGCCCGTACTGGCGAGGTAGAAGCCGAAGAGGGTGACGACGATGCAGTGCGAGGCCTTCAGGCCGTCCTTGCGGAAGAACAGGAAGACGATGACGCCGAGCAGGACGACGCCGGAGATGTTCAGGATCATTTGGGCTCTCCTGGTTGATGGGGACAGTCACCATGAGTTCTTCCAAGGTCACAGCATGTATCCATACGATAAAAGGTGCAACTGGGTGAAATTCTGAAGATTTCGCCCGGGTGGCCGTATCGTCGTTGGGCCGTCCGGGCTGGGCTGTTGCGCGCCACGGGACTCGGTGTGATCTTTGCCTCGGCTGTGTCCGCTGATGTGTGCGTCGAGCCAGTACCCTGGCGATTCACCCGTTTGGCTCGAAGCGCGTATGTGAGAGGCGGTCCCGGCGATGAGCGAAGCCCCCGACCTGGAGGTCGTGGAGCTGGCGACCAAGATCTTCGATCTGGCCCGACGGGGCGAGACCGAGGCGCTTGTGACGTATGTCGACGCGGGTGTTCCGGCAAACCTCACCAATGACCGCGGCGACTCGCTCGTGATGCTCGCCGCGTACCACGGTCACGCCGACGCCGTACGGGCCCTCCTGGCCCGTGGCGGTGAGGCCGATCGCGTCAACGACCGGGGCCAGACTCCCCTCGCCGGGGCGGTTTTCAAGGGCGAGGAGGGCGTCATCCGGGTCCTTCTGGACGGCGGGGCCGACCCGGTCGCGGGCACTCCGAACGCGGTCGACACCGCCCGGATGTTCGGTAGGACCCAACTGCTCGAACTGTTCGCAGCGCACTGATCCACACGTTCTGACCAGGTAAAACACGAAAGACGGGGGAGGCGGTACGGGGCCGCCGGATATTTCGGTCGCGGCAGGAAGAACCGCCGGGTCATCATGACGTCGTGATTCACGGACATGATGGCTGGGCGGGTGTTGCCGCACCGCGTGGGCCGTGACGCGGTCCGCATGGGCCACCGACGAGAGGCAGAGGAAGATGGTCTACAGCAAGCAAGAGACGGCGGGCGCCCCGACGTGTTGTCACGCGGCCAGGTAGTGCACGATCCCCGGTTGCGTCGACGCTTGATGTGAGGCTGTTTCCCATGTTCGAACCGGTCATAGCGCCCAGCGGTACGCTGCTCGGCCTGCTGCAGCGAGGCCGCGGCGACGGCACCCTGCACGCGCTCACCGCCCCGCGGTCCGAGGCGGTCGCGGCACTGAACCACTGTGTACTGAGCGACCCCCGCCACGACTGGCAGGTGGAGAACCGCTCCCTGTACTACGCCCGTCTCTACCTCGATCTCAGCGGCGAGCTCGACGAGATCGAGCGGCACCTCTTCGACGCCGAGGACGTGCTCGACACCTGCGAGTCACGCACCGGACTTGCCCTCGCGGTCCTCGGGCACCTCGCCTCGTACGGCAGGCGGGACGCGCTCGAACTGTTGCGCAGGTACGCCGCCGTGGGCACCAGTTGGGCCTGGGCCCTGGACGAGCTGGCCCTCAGGGACGACGACGAAGGGCTGCGCGCCCTCGCCGAACCCGTCCTGGCCCGCTTCACCACCGATCCGGAGGGCGAGGCCGAGCTGGCCGCCGCCGTCCGCGACGCCTTCGAACCCCGGCCCTGGCGGCTGTGGGCCGACGATCCCCGCGAAGGCATCGCCACGCGCGTGCGTGCCGCCCAGGAAACCGGCTGTTTCGACCGCTGGCAGCGGCAGATGCGACCGAGCGGGCCCCGGCCCGGGTGGAGCGTCAAGGCGGTGTTCGAATGGGCCCAGCAGGGTATCGAACGCGGAGCCGTCCTCCATGTGCCGGCCGCCCGCTGTCTCACGGCCGTCGCCGGCCCCGAGGACCGGCCCGAGATCCTCGTCGCCGCCCGGTCCGGTGACGACGGCGCCCGCTGTACCGCCTTGCGCTACCTCGCCGACGGCAACGATCCCGACGCCCTCGAGCTGATCGAGGGCGCCGTGACCGACGGAACGACGATGGTCGTGGAGGCCGCCGTCGACGCCTTCGAACGGATGCGCAGCATGGCCGCCGTCGACCGGGCGCGCGGCTGGGTGCACAGGCCCGACCCGCTGGGCGCCGCCGCTGGACGGATGCTCGCCTGTCTCGGCGGAGCCAAGGACAGCGACCTGGTGTTGGGCGCGCTGCGGGAGGCCGTACGCGGCGAAGGGCCGGACGCGCCGACCCTGTGGACGCTCGTCGACGGCACCGGCCGCCTGGGCATCGCCTGCGCCGCGCCCGTCCTGCGCCACATCTACCGCGAGACCGCCTCCTCCCACCTCCGTGGCCGCGCCGCCCGCGCGCTCGCCGCCACCGACCCCTCCTTCCCGGCCGGCTTCGCCGTCGAGTGCCTCTGGGACTGCGAGGAGACCACCCGCGAGATCGCCGCCCGGCACGCCGAGACGGGAGACGCGCGAGTCGTCGACCAGCTCCGCCGACTCGCCGCCGACCCGGCCGAGGAGGCCGAGGTCCAGACAGCCGTGCGCAGCCGAATCGGCCCTGACAGGCCCGCAGTGTGAACATCGGGTGACTCGGAAGTCAGGAGGGCATGGACGCGGCCTGACCTGGACATGGGTGCAGCGCAACGCTCATGGGACGTTTTCCGTCAGGAAAGATCCACGTTGACGCGGCCACGTCCAGCACGACGACAACACGGGTATGCGTGTCGTCATAGTGACCGAGTCCTTTCCCCCCGATGTGAACGGCGTGGCCCACTGCGCCCTGCAGACCGCGCGACACCTCGTCGCGCGGGGGCACGCCCCGCTCGTCGTGGCCCCGGCCACCGCCCAGGGAACCGGCGCAGGAGCCGATCTCCAGGCGCCGTGCCCCGTCGTCCGCGTCCCTTCCCTTCCGCTCCCGGGCTACCCCCAGGTCCGTGTCGCCCTGCCCAGCCGCCGGGTCGCCGCGGCGATCGTCGAACACCGGGCCGACATCGTCCACCTGGCCAGCCCCTTCGTCCTCGGCGTACGCGGCATGGCGGCCGCCGCCCGCCTCGGTGTCCCCGCCGTCGCCATCTACCAGACCGACCTCGCCGGATACGCCCGCACCTACGTCCACGCCGGCGAGGCGGCGGCCTGGCGGCGCATCCGCTCCGTCCACGCCGCCGCCGACCGCACCCTCGCCCCGTCCAGCGCGGCCCTGCGCGACCTTGAGGCACACGGCGTGCCCCGGGTCAGCCTGTGGCCGCGCGGTGTGGACACCGTCCGGTTCCGCCCCGACCTGCGCGACGAGGCGCTGCGCCGCGAACTGGCGCCGGGCGGTGAGCTGATCGTCGGCTACGTCGGCCGCCTCGCCCCCGAGAAGCAGATCGAGCTGCTGGCCGGGGTGTGCGGTCTGGACGGCGTACGGGTGGTCGTCGTGGGCGACGGGCCCAGCGAGCCCGGCCTGCGCGAAGTTCTGCCAGGGGCCGTCTTCCTCGGCCGCCGCACCGGCGACGAACTCGCCCGGATCTTCGCCTCGTTCGACATCTTCGCCCACACCGGCCCCTTCGAGACCTTCTGCCAGACCGTGCAGGAGGCCATGGCCAGCGGGGTGCCCGTCGTGGCGCCCGCCGCCGGAGGCCCGCTGGACCTCGTCGCCCACGGGCGCACGGGGCTCCTGGTCCCGCCGCGGGACGCGGCCGCCGTACGCGACGCCGTGTGGTCCCTGGCCGCCGATCCGGCGCTCCGGGCCGCGTACGGGGCCGCCGGACGGGCCATGGTCGAGGGACGCACCTGGGCGGCCGTCGGCGATCAGCTCATCGGGCACTACGCCGATGTGCTGGCCACGCGGACGGTGGTGGCGGCATGATCGGGGCCACTTCCCAGAAGCTGCGGATCGTACGGCTCGCCAACTTCGTCGCGCCCTCCTCGGGCGGTCTGCGGACCGCGCTGCGGGAGCTGGGCAAGGGGTTCGAGGCGGCCGGGCACGAGGCCGTTCTCGTCGTGCCCGGTGAGCGGTACACCGACAGTGCGACCGAGCAGGGGCGGGTCATCACCCTGCCCGGGCCGCTGCTGCCGGGGACCGGTGGCTACCGCGTCCTCACGGACAAGCGGCGGGTGGCCAACCTGCTGGAGTCGCTCGGCCCCGACCGGCTGGAGGTCTCCGACCGGACCACGCTGCGCTGGACCGGGGCGTGGGCCCGGCGGGCCAGGGTGCGCGCGGTGATGGTCTCGCACGAGACCGCCGACGGCGTACTGCGGACCTGGGGGCTGTCCGAGGGGATGGCCCGGCGGGCGTCCGACGCCCTCAACGTCCGTACGGCCCACACCTACTCGCGGGTGGTGTGCACCACCGAGTTCGCCGAACGGGAGTTCGTGCGGATCGGTGCCCGGAACGTCGTACGGGCACCGCTGGGCGTCGACCTTGTGGGACGGCACCCCGCGCTGCGGGACCCGGCGCTGCGCGAGCGTCACGCGCGCGTGGACGACGTTCTGCTGGTGATGTGCTCCCGGCTGTCGGTGGAGAAGCGGCCCGGCACGGCCATCGACGCGCTGGAGGCGCTGCTCAGGCGTGGGCGGCGGGCCGTGCTGGTCGTCGCCGGCGACGGGCCGCTGCGCGGCAGGCTCGAACAGCGGGCGAAGGGGCTGCCGGTGACCTTCCTGGGGCATGTCGGCGACCGCGACATGCTGGGCGCCCTGCAGGCCTCCGCCGATGTGGCCCTGGCCCCCGGGCCCGCCGAAACGTTCGGCCTCGCCGCGTTGGAGGCGATGGCCTGCGGTACGCCCGTGGTGGCCAGCTCGTCGTCCGCGCTGCCGGAGGTCATCGGGTCGGCCGGGGCCACGGCGGCGGACAACGGGGACTCCTTCGCGGACGCCGTCGAACTGCTGCTGGACCGGCCCGAGGACGACCGCAGGGAGGCGGCACGGACGCGTGCCGAGTGCTTCGGCTGGCAGACCGCGGTGGACGCGTTCCTCGCCGCGCACGACGCGACCGTCGGGCGCCCGGTGCGGGAGGGCGTCGGATGAGACCCCTGCGGTTCGTGGCCCTCGGTGACTCCCTCACCGAGGGCGTGGGCGACCCCGTCGAAGGCGGCCGACGGGGCTGGGCCGCGCTGCTCGCCGACGGGCTCGGACCGGGAGTGGAGTTCACCAACCTGGCCGTCAGCGGCTCCCAGACGCGCGACGTGCTGGACCGGCAGCTGTCCGCCGCGCTGGCGCTCCGCCCGGACATCGTCTCCGTCGTCATCGGCGTCAACGACACCCTGCGCTGCACCTTCGACATCCACGCCGTCGCCGCCCGCCTCGACGAGATCTACGGGGCCTTCCGGGAGCGGGGCGTGGTCCTGCTCACCGCGTGTCTGCCCGACCCCGGGACGATGCTCGGCCTGCCCGGGGCGCTCGCACGGCCCCTCGCCCGGCGGCAGCGGGCCGTCAACACCGTCGTCCACGCCCTGTCGGAGCGCTACGGGGCGGTCCATCTGCATGCCTCGGAGGGCGCCTGGCTGACGGACCGCGCGATGTGGAGCGCGGACCGGCTGCACCCCGGCGAGCGGGGGCACCGGCAGCTCGCCGTCCGTTTCCACGCTCTGCTCACGGAGGCGGGGATCGCCACGGGACCCGCTCCTTCCACCGAGCCCGACTTCCCGGCGCCGACCCGCAGCGCCAGCGTCTGGTGGCTGGCCACGGCGGGGACGGGCTGGGTGGCCCGGCGCTGCACCGACCTGCTCCCGCAGCTCCTCACCCTCGCCGCCGCCGAGGTCCGCCACAAGGCCCGCGGCACCAGCGCCCGGCTGGACCTGTCCGCCTCCCACGCGGTGGCGTCGGCCCTGGCGGCGCTGGCCGTGTCCGAGCGGCGGCCGGAGGTGGCGTGAGGCGGCGACAGGGGAACGGTGCCGGTCAACGGCGGTGTCGTACGGCGACGAACCGCACCGGTGTGCCCGGCGTGGCCTGGGCGGCGCCGGGCAGGTCCGCCGGGTGGACCACCGCGATCACCGGGTAGCCCCCGGTGGTCGGATGGTCGGCGAGGAAGACGACAGGGCGGCCGTCCGGCGGCACCTGGACGGCGCCCAGCACCATCCCCTCGCTGGGGAGTTCACCCGCCCGGGAGCGCTCCAGGGCGGGCCCTTCCGTGCGCAGCCCGATGCGGTTGCTCGCGGAGGAGACGGCGTAGGGGTGCCTGGTGAGCGAGCGGAGCGCCGCGTCCGTGAACCAGTCGTCGCGGGGGCCCAGGGTGACGCGCAGGACGAGTTCCGAGGGCGGCGCCAAGTGCGGAACGACGTCCGCGCGCGTGTGGTGGTGGCTCGGCCGGCCGAGCGGGAGCACCGTGCCGTCCGTCAACGGTGGGGGGCCGAGGCCGGACAGCAGGTCGGTGGAGCGGCTGCCGAGGACCGGCTCCACGGTCACACCGCCTGAGACGGCGAGGTAACTGCGTACGCCGGAGCGGGCGGCGCCGATGTCGAGGAGGGCCCCGCCGGGAACCCGCACCGGTGCTCCCCATGGGGCCGGGTGGCCGTCCACGGTGACCGGGCAGGGGGCGCCCCCGACCGCCATGGTGACCGTCGAGCGCGGCCGTACGGAGCAGCCGTTGAGGGTGGTTTCCAGGACGGCGGCCCCTGGGGGGTTGCCTACCAAACGTTTGGTCAATTCGGCTGCGGGCGCGTCAAGCGCCCCCGAACGTGGTACGCCGAGGTGGGCGAGACCGGGGCGGCCCTGGTCCTGGACGGTGGTCAGAGCGCCGGCGCGGACCACCACGAGGGCATGGTCCGTCATGGTGCCCCCTCGGGTGTGAAGCGAACCCGGGTGCCCGGCGCGAGCAGAGCGGCCGGCACGCGCGTGGTGTCCCACAGAACGGCGTCCGTCGTACCGATCAGCTGCCAGCCACCCGGGGACGAGCGCGGGTACACGCCGGTGTACGGGCCGGCCAGGGCGACCGACCCCGCCGGGACGGCTGTGCGCGGAGTCGCCCGGCGCGGGACCTCGCGGGGCAGCCCGGTGAGGTAGCCGAAGCCGGGGGCGAAGCCACAGAAGGCCACGCGGTACTCGGCCGCCGCGTGGATACGGGCCACCTCGGCCACGTCGACACCCCAGTGGGCGGCCACGTCCGGCAGATCGGGGCCGTCGTACCGTACGGGGATCTCCACGACGTCCTCCGTGCGCGGAGGGACGGGCGGAATGTCCCAGGAGGCGAGGCGCTCGGCGAGGCGGGACGGGGCGTCGAGGCCGTCCAGGAGGACCGTACGGGCGGCGGGGACGATCTCGGCGGCCGACAGGTCGCCCGTCGCGCGGCGGCGCAGCAGCTCGACGTGCAGTGCTTCGGCCTCCTCACCCGTGCCCACCTCGATCAGGAGCGCGCGGTCCCCGACCGGCAGCGCCCTCATGAGAACGCCTCCACACGCACGCCCGCTGCCGCCAGCTCGGCCCGCACCCGTCGGGCCAGCTCCACCGCGCCCGGCGTGTCGCCGTGCAGACAGAGCGAGCGAGCCCGGACGGGGATGCGCTCCCCCGAGCGGGAGACGACCGTGCCGGAGCGGGCCAGGCCGACGGACCGCTCGACCACGGCGTCGGCACCCGTGATCACGGCGCCCTCCTGGCCGCGCGGCACCAGGGTGCCCTCGTCGGTGTACGCGCGGTCCGCGAACGCCTCGGTGACGGCGGGCAGCCCGGCCGCCTCGGCCAGCTCCAGAAGGCGTGAGCCGGGCAGGCAGAGGACGGGCAGCGTGGTGTCGGCGAGGAGCACCCCGTCGACCACCGCCGCCGCCTGCTCCTCGTCATGCACGACCCGGTTGTAGAGCGCGCCGTGCGGCTTCACGTAGGACACACGCGTGCCCGCCGCGCGGGCGAAGACCTCCAGAGCGCCGATCTGGTACGCCACCTCGGCCGCCAGTTCGGCGGGCGGCACATCCATCGCGCGCCGCCCGAATCCCGCCAGGTCGCGGTACGAGACCTGGGCCCCGACCCGTACGCCGCGCTCGGCCGCCAGCTCGCAGACCCGCCGCATGGTGGCCGCGTCCCCGGCGTGGAAGCCGCAGGCCACGTTGGCGCTGGTGACGACGGACAGCAACTGCTCGTCGTCGGTCAGCGTCCAGCGGCCGAAGCCCTCACCGAGGTCGGCGTTGAGATCGATGGAGCTCATACGTCCCATTCTCCTGGTTGTTCCTCTGGTTTTCCGATGGCCGATTACTGTCGTTTTATGATTGTTTCTGCTGCTCTATGCCCTTTCCTGTCGGATCCGACCGCCAGAGGACGCGGTACTGCTCGTCGCGGGCGTCGGTCAGGAACATCTGGCCCGGTGCGTGGGTGATCGCGAACGGCGGGCGCGAGGCCATCACCGCGGCCTGGGGTGTCACGCCGCAGGCCCAGAACACCGGGATGTCGTCCGGCTCGGCGGCCACCGGGTCGCCGAAGTCCGGGCGGGACAGGTCCGCGATGCCGAGGCCCGCCGCCTCGCCGCAGTGCACCGGGCCGCCGTGCACGGCCGGGAGCAGGCTGCTCTCCCGGATCGCGGCGGCCAGGTGCTCGGGCGGCACCGGGCGCATCGACACCACCATCGGGCCGCGCACCCGCCCGGCGGGCCGGCACTCGCGGGCGGTGACGTACATGGAGACGTTGCGGCCCTGCTCGATGTGGCGCATAGGGACGCCCGCCTCGGTCAGCGCCCACTCGAAGGTGAAACTGCACCCGATCAGGAACGACACCAGGTCCTCCCGCCAGACGTCCACCACGTCCGTCGGCTCGGCCACCAACTCGCCGTGCTCCCAGACCCGGTAGCGCGGCAGGTCGGTGCGCAGGTCCGCGCCCTCCGCGAGCGGGGTCGTCCACGCACCGGCGTCCGTGACGTCGAGCACGGGACACGGCTTGGGGTTGCGCTGGCAGAACAGCAGCATGTCGTACGCCCAGTCGGCGGGCACCGAGATCAGGTTCGCCTGGGTGTGCCCGGCGGCGACCCCGGCCGTGGGGCCGGACACGCCCGAACGGAACCGGGCGCGCGCCGTATCGGGGGTCCACGCGTGCGCGTGCGGGTCGACGACGGTCAAGGGGCGGTCGTGCGGGATGGAGGCCGGGTCCTGAGTGGTGCGGGCCGAGGGACGGTCCTGCGTCGTCACGTGGTTCACACGAGTTCCTTTCCGCGCGTCTCCGGGAGGCCGAGCAGGGCCACCGCCGCCAGGCCGTAGCCGATCGCGCCGAAGATCAGCGCGCCGCCGACGCCCCAGCTGTCGGCCAGGAAGCCCACCGTGGTGGGGAAGACGGCGCCCACCGCGCGCCCGGTGTTGTACGTGAAGCCCTGCCCGGTGCCCCGGACGGCCGACGGGTACAGCTCGCTGAGGAACGAGCCGAAGCCGCTGAAGATCGCCGACATACAGAACCCGAGCGGGAAACCGAGCACCAGGAGAAGGGTGTCGGCGCCGCTCGGGATGTTCGCGTACGCCAGGATGCACAGCGCCGAGAGCACGGCGAAGAGCCAGATGTTCCGCCGGCGGCCCAGGCGGTCGGTGAGATAGCCGCCGGTGAGATAGCCGATGAAGGCGCCGGAGATCAGGAATGCGAGGTAGCCGCCGGTGCCGACGACCGACAGACCCCGCTCCGTCTTCAGATACGTGGGCACCCAGGTCGCCAGCGTGTAGTAGCCGCCCTGGACGCCGGTGGAGAGCAGGACCGCGAAGACCGTGGTGCGCAGCAGACCCGGAGCTGTGGCCGTGCCCGGCCGGAAGATCGCGGCGAACGAGCCCTTCTCGGTGCTCTTCTCGCGTGCGGCAGCGGCCTTCGGGGCGTCCTCGACCGAGCGGCGCACCCAGATCACGAGCAGCGCGGGCAGTGCGCCGGTCCAGAACATCACGCGCCAGGCCAGGTCGTCGTCGAGGAAGGAGAAGACGATCGTGTAGACGATCACGGCCAGTCCCCAGCCCACGGCCCAGGAGCTCTGGACCGCGCCGAGCGTACGCCCCCGGTGCTTGGCGCTCGCGTACTCGGCGACCAGGATCGCGCCGACCGCCCATTCACCGCCGAAGCCCAGCCCCTGAAGGGCGCGGAAGACCAGCAGGGTCTCGTAGTTGGGCGCGAAGCCGCAGGCCACGGTGAACACCGCATACGTCACCACGGTGATCATCAGCGCCTTCACCCGGCCGATCCGGTCCGCGAGCACGCCCGCGGCGGCGCCGCCGATCGCCGAGACGACCAGTGTGACCGTGGTGAACAGGCCGGTCTGGCCGTTGTCCAGGCCGAAGTAGGCCGTGAGCGCGACCATGCTCAGCGGCAGCGTGAAGTAGTCGTACGAGTCGAGTGCGTAGCCGCCGAACGCGCCGCCGAAGGCGCGGCGGCCACGCGGACCGAGGGCGCGCAGCCAGCCGAACGCGCCGTCGTCGGAGGCCGGTTCGCCCGTGCCGGGCTTGGTCGTGGAGGTCCGGGCCTGGGAGGGAGGGGTCGTACTCATGGGCACCTCGCAATGAGGGGGAGAGTGCGTGAGGACTGAGCCGTGCCGTGCCGTGCCGTGCCGTGCTGTGGTGCCGTGGTGCCGGTGCCGTGCCGAGGGCGCCTGCCCAGCAAGGTAGAGGATCGTTGAACGATCCTTCAATACCCGTGTTGTTTCGTTCTTGTGTCTGCGGTTGAATTCCGGGCATGGCCGCCGAACTGACCGGACTTGCCGACGACCGCGCCCTCCTGGGGCGCACCAGCACCGCCGAGCGGGTTTCGGACATTCTCCGGAGCCGGATCGCCGAGGGCTTCTTCCCGCCCGGGACACGGCTGTCCGAGGACAGCATCGGCGGCGCCCTCGGTGTCTCCCGCAACACCCTCCGTGAGGCGTTCCGCCTGCTCACCCATGAACGGCTCCTCGTCCACGAGCTCAACCGCGGCGTCTTCGTGCGGGTGCTGACCGTCGAGGACGTCGAGGACATCTACCGCACCCGCCGCCTCGTCGAGTGCGCCGTCGTACGCGGTCTCGGGGCCCCGCCGTACGGCCTCGACGGGCTCGCCGAAGCCGTAGCGGAAGGGCGGCGGGAGGCCCACGGAGGTGACTGGAAAGGTGTCTCCACCGCCAACATCCACTTCCACCGCGAACTGGTCGCCCTCGCCGGCAGCGCCCGCACCGACGAGCTGATGCGCAGCGTCTTCGCCGAGCTCCGGCTCGCGTTCCATGTGGTGGACAATCCGCGCAAGTTGTACGAGCCGTATCTGGCGCGAAATCTCCTCATCCTGCAGACGCTGCAACGAGGGGAGCGGGACGAGGCCGAGCGCATGCTGGCGGCATACCTCGACGACTCGCTGAAGAATCTGGTGGAGGCGTACGGGCGACGGGTCGCCGACGTCTCCTGAGACGCCCTGCCCGGCCCCGCCCGGCGGAACGATTTGGGTCGTTGTCAGACCCAGGACCTAGTCTGTGCACCGTGACTTCACCCGCATCGACGGACAGCGTTCCGCCCCAGCTCAGCGCGGGGCCGCGCCCCGCGCTGGGCCCGGCCGCCGACGAGGGACTGGCGCGGCGGCTGCGCGCGCTCGCCTGCACCGCGCCGCTGCACGACCTGGACGCGCGCAAGGCGAACCTCGCCGGTGAGTACTCGGTGTACGGCATGGCCGAGGTCGCCCTCGCCGCCATCGACCTGGTCACACTGAACATGGACTTCGACACGGGCGCGGACCACGACCAGATCGTCGCCCGCCTCATCCCGCGCATCGCCGCCCAGGCCCCGCGGCGGCCCGTCGAGGAGCACGAGCGGGTGGCCCGCTGGGTCCTGGAGAACCTGATCAACGTCGGCAGCGTCGACCGCGGCTTCCGTGCCGTGTACGGGACGTTCGCGTCCGACGGCACCTATGTCCGCCGCGACTACGACTTCAAGCTGATCGAGGAGGTCCCCGGCTATGGGGGCGGTGTCTACCTCCGTACGACCGACGAGGCCGTCAACGTCCTCGTGGGTGCCCTCGACACCGATGTCACCAGTGCCCAGATCGCCGCCGAGGTCAAGCTGGAGGTCCTGATCAGCCGGGGCCGGCTCGCCGACGCCCAGCTCGCCGCCGAGCAGGCGCGCTACCGGACCGTGCAGTACTCGGAGACGCTGCGGAGGGCGCTGGACGCCACCCGGCGCAACGTCCGCGCGGTCGACTGGCTCCAGACCGTGCCCGACATGATCGCCGAGGCCCTCGACCACGTCGCCGACCGCTACCGCCATGAGAACGCGATTCTCACCAACATCCGCAAGGCCCGCGACGAGTCCGAGGAGCCCGAGCAGAAGCGGCGTGCCGCCGAGCTCGTCGACATAGTCAAGGACTGCATCCGGCGGCACACGCTGCTGCAGTCCCGGCTGCTGGAGGCCGGACCGCTGTTCCGTGCGGAGCAGGATCGGCAGGCCTTCGCCACGCCGATGACGACCTCGGGGATCGATCTCTACGGGCATCTGGTCGCGCCGCTGTTGCCGCTGCCCGTGGAGCGGGCCCGGCGGGTGACGGACGCGTTCTTCGCGCGAGGGACGGGGTTGCGCACGCCCGTGTCCGTGCGGGTGGGGGACCTCGTCGATCTGCTGTTCACGCCTCCGGTGGAGCGGGAGCACCTCGGGGCGGAGATGCCGGAGCCGGATCTGATCGCCACGCCCGACGACAGCCGGTTCAGTGATGAGCAGTTGGCGGCGGCGAAGCAACTGCTGGATCTGCCGGCGGACGCGCCTCGACGGTTGTCCGGGTTGTTGGCGGAGGCGCGGCTTCAGGATCCTGAACTGCCTTATCTGGTCGCCTTGTTGGCTGTGCATGCGGCGAGTCCCCCGGTTGGTACGGCCTATCGGCAGGGGGAGCGGAAGCTGCTCTTTGCTGTGGACGACGGGACGGAGCTGGACGATCCCGAGTTCGGTGGGGCCGATCTGATAGTGGGGATGGCCCTGTTGGATGCGGCGGGGATGGCGGCCGACAGGGAGGCTGCGTGAACGCTCCGCTGGGAGAGCCGAGAAACCGCCGGTCGTGTGCCGGGTGCGGGTGGTCGTTGGCTGGTCGCGCCCACGCGGCGGAGCCGCAAGTGTCACAGCCCCGCGCGTACCTTGCTGCCCTGCCCTCTTGCTACGAGATCAAGGAGTTCCTGCCGTGAGTGAGCACGTCGAGTGGAGTGAGCCGGAAGTCGCCGCTGCTCCGGTGGCTGCTGTCCTCACTCCCGCTGACGCCGCCGATGCCGCACGGCTCGTTGCCTTCGGGCTTCATGCCAAGTTGCAGCCCGCTCGGGATCAGGAGTACGGGGAGCTGCTGCGGCGGTATCGGGAGGATCCGGCGTTCGCTCGGCTCGCCGATGCCGTGGCCGCCGGGCTGGGGCTGGTCGTGCTGGAGGTGTCGCCGCGGGCGGGAATGGCGGTGACGGCGGCCGAGGACTCCGTGTTCGCGGTGCGGATGGGGGACTACGCGCGGCGGACGTCGGCCGACTCGGTGGACCGTTTCCTGCACGGACTGGCGCATCTCGCGGTGGCCGCGATGGCGTTTCCGCGGCCGGAGGACCTCGCGGACGACGGGTACATCGGGCGGGTGTCGGTCAACGGGGTCGATGCCTTCGTTCGGCAGGCCTGCCGACGGCTGGAGGAGCGGGCCGAGGAGCAGGGGGAGAACACCGATCCGGCGAGCGACGCGCCGGGGCTGGAGTCGGCCTGGCGGATCTGGGCGAGACGCAGTTCCACCGGGGCCACCAAGGACGCGCGCAGACTGGCCGGGTCGACCACCGGCATCATCGGCAAGGCGGTGGGCTTCCTGACCGACTCGGGCTTCCTGCAGCGCACGGGGGACGACAACGGCGGTACGTACCGCACCACCGCGCGTTATCAGCTCCAGGTGCGGGACATGGCGGGCAGTGCCGCGATGGCCGAGCTGCTGGAACTGGGCATCGTGCCGGTCACCGACGGCTCGGCCACACTGCTGCCCGCCGAGGACACCGACGACCTGGAGCTGGTGGCCGACGCCGGGCTGCCGTTCCACTCCTGATCACTACGACCACCCGCACACCCCTACGACCGCATCCGACGGCCCGCCGTCACGACCGCACCGCACGAACCACCCTTACGACCGCGAAAGTCCGCCGCCATGTACGAGCTGTCCCGGGTCCGCCTCTACTCCATCGGGCCGGCCGGTGCGCGTTACGCCGACACCGTGCTGGACCTGAGGGGTGTGGGCGCGTACGTGCCCGACCCCGCGCCGCAGCAGGCGGAGTTCTTCGAGGAGGAGCCCACCGGTCCGCCGCGCCGGCCGGCGCCGGCCGGCGTGCTCTTCCTGGAGAACGGCGGCGGCAAGTCCGTCCTGCTCAAGCTGATCTTCTCGGTGATGCTGCCGGGCCACCGGAACACCCTGGGCGGTGCCAGCTCGGGTGTGCTGCGGAAGTTCCTGCTGGCGGACGACTGCGGGCACGTCGCGCTGGAGTGGCAGCACACGCTGACCGGTGAGTGTGTCGTCGTGGGCAAGGCGAGCGAGTGGCGGGGGCGGCAGGTCTCCAACGATCCGCGGAAGTTCGCCGAGGCCTGGTACTCCTTCCGGCCCGGCCCGGGGCTGAGCCTCGACAACCTTCCCGTCGCCGAGTCCACCGCCGTACGGCCGCCCGTCGAGGGCGCGTCCGGCGCGCAGGGGCGGCGGCGGACGATGAAGGGCTTCCGGGACGCCATCACCGAGGCGGGCAAGGCGTATCCACATCTCGAAGTGCACTGGGAGGAGATCCACGACCGCTGGAACGAGCATCTGACGGACCTCGGTCTCGACCCCGAACTCTTCCGCTACCAGCGGGAGATGAACGCCGACGAGGGCGAGGCCGCCGGGCTCTTCGCGGTGAAGAAGGACTCCGACTTCACCGACCTGCTGCTGCGGGCCGTCACCGACACGCGTGACACGGACGGGCTGGCCGACCTGGTCGGCGGATTCGGCAACAAGCTAGGGCGGCGCGCGGAGTTGATCGCCGAGCGGGACTTCACGGCCGGGTCCGTGGATCTGCTGGGCCGGATCGTCGAGGCCGCCGAGGGGCGGGCGCGGGCCCGGGACATCCACGCGGGCGCCGAGCGGCGCACCCGCACCCTGGCCCGGCGGCTGTCGGCAAGGGCCGCACGGGAGCGGTTGCGGGGCTCCGATCTCGGCCAGCGGGTCACCGCCGCCGCGTACGCGGTCACGCATTCCGAGGCAGCCCGCGACCGCAGCGCGCTGATCGCGGCCGAACTGGCCTACCGGCACGCATCGTTGGCGCTGGGTGCCGCCGAGAAGTCGGCCGCCGCGCAGAAGCGGGAGCTGGCCGACGCGCGCACACTGCACGCCGCCTGGCAGGCGGCGGAGGCCGTGCTCAGGCAACGGGCCGCCGCCGACCGGCTCGCCCGCGTGGCCGCCGCGATCCTGGAGGCCGAGCGGGACGCGGCCCCCGCGCTCGCCGCCCGCGCCAAGGCCGCCGTCGACCTCGTACGCGCCCTGCACACCGCCGCCGAGAGCGCCGAGAACCTGGCGAACGAGGGCGAGGAGAAGTCGGCCGCCCTGCAGGAGGTCGGCGAGGCCGCCCACCGGGACTCGACGGTCGCCGCCACCGAGGCGCAGCGCGCCCGCAGCGAGGTCGGGCACCTGAAACAGCGGCTCAGCGAGGTCGAACAGGAGACCGCCGAGGCCGTCCGCGCCGGCTGGCTCGACGACAGTGCGCCCGACGCCGATCCGGCCCGGGCCGCCCTCGCCGCCAGCGACGCCGAGAAGACGGCCGTCGCCGCCTGGGACACCGCACGCGAGGCCTCGCGCCGCGCCTCGGAGCACGCCAGGGAGGCAGCCTCCACGGAGTCCCGCGCGGAGCTGACGGCCGCCCGCGCGGCGGACGCGGCGACCGGGGCCGACCGCGCGTACGACGGGGAGCGGCGCACGGCGGAGGCCCTGGCGGGCGAGGAGCGGCTGGCGGAGCTGCTGAGCCTGCCCGGCGCCACCGGCAAGGCGCGGGCCGGGGTGCCCGTGCCCCGCAGCGCCGAGGGCACGGGTGGCGCGGTGGCCGGGAAGTCCGCCGGAGCCGGTGGCGGAGCGGCCGACGGCTCCCGTACGGCGGCCGGTACCGCCGATGGCGCGCGTGCCTCCACCGAAGGCCCCCTCACCCCCGAGGAGCTGGACCGCTTCGCCGACGAACTGCGCGAACTGCTCGACGAGAACGTGTCGTCCGCCGAGCGCCACCTCTTCGAGCTGCGCACCGCCGCGGCCGATGACTCCCGCATCCTCGGCGCCCTCGGCGACGGCGGGCTGCTGCCGCCGGGCCCGGACGTCCTGGCGACCGTCGAGTTCCTCGGCGAGCACGGCATCCCGGCCCTCCCCGGCTGGCGGTACCTCGCCCAGGCCGTGGACCCCGTCGATCACGCGCGCGTGATGGCCGCGCGCCCGGAGCTGGTCGACGGCGTGATCATCACCGACCCGGCCTCGCACGCCCGGGCCCGCGAGGCGCTGAGCGAAGCGGCACTGCTCCCGAGGTCCGCAGTGGCCGTCGGCACGGCCGCCGCCCTGCTGGCACCGACTCCGCCCGTGGATGCGGGCGACGGCCTCTCTCCCGACGTGTTTCTCGTGCCGCCGAACCCGGCCATGCACGACGAGCACGCCGCCGACGAGGAGCGGCAGGCGCTGCGCGCGCGGGCGACCGAGCGGGACGAGGAGATCCGGGAGCTGGCGGCCCGGCTCGGGAAAGACCGGGAGCTGGCGGCCCGGCTCTCCTCGTGGCGCACGGGATGCCCGGCCGGTCGGCTCACCGAGCTGGCCACGGCCGCGCAGGAGACGCGCGCGTTCGCCGAGGAGGCCGAGGCGGAGCTCTCGGAGGCGCGGACCGTGCGGGCCGAGGCCGAGGAGGCGGCGGCCGAGGCGGCCCAGGTGCGCGACGAGCGGCAGGAAGCGGCACAGAAGGCCCGACGCGCCGCCGACGCGCTCGCCGGACTCGCCTTCCGGCTGCGTGAACGCGCCGGCTGGCAGGTCAAGCTCCGCGAACTCGCCGACGAGGCCACGGAGTCCGAGGCCCGCGCCCAGTCCTGCCTGGAGCGGGCCCGCGCCGCCGACGAGGACCGC
>NZ_JBHVDX010000161.1:0-18326 GCF_042802555.1 Streptomyces sp. NPDC057474
GCTTTTTCAGGGGCGCAGGGGAACTGCGCGACCAGCCCCCACCCGCACCCGACCCGCCACCCCACCCGGCGCAAAATGGGCGGCATGAACTCTCGCGCACTGACCGTCGGATTCGATCTCGACATGACTTTGATCGACTCGCGGCCTGGGATCCATGCCTGCTACGAGGCGCTGGCGGCGCGGACGGGGACGTACATAGACGCCGATCTGACGGTCACCCGGCTGGGGCCGCCGCTCGCGGAGGAGCTGGCGCACTGGTTCCCGGCGGCGGAGATCCCGGCGATGGCGGACCTCTACCGGCAGATGTATCCGGCGATCGCGATCGCCGCGACCCCCGCCATGCCGGGCGCGCCGGAGGCGATCGCGGCGGTCCGGGCGGCCGGTGGGCGGGCGATCGTGGTCACCGCCAAGTACGAGCCCAACGCCAAGCTGCACCTGGAGCACCTCGGCATGGAGCCCGACGAACTCGTCGGTGACCTGTGGGCGGAGGCCAAGGCGGCGGCGCTGCGCGAGCACGGCGCGAGCGTGTACGTCGGCGACCACACCGGCGACGTACGCGGCGCCCGCACGGCACAGGCGTACGCGGTCGCCGTCGCCACCGGCCCCTGCGACGAGCGGGAGCTGAGCGAGGCCGGCGCCGACGTCGTCCTCACGGACCTGACCGCGTTCCCGGAATGGCTGGACACACACCGGCGGACACGCTCCTGGTAGGACCTAGAGACGTGCCTCGCGCGCCCTTCTGCGCCCCGCCGCGGCGGACTGGAGGACTCCGGCGCCGGCGACGAGAAAGCCGACGCCCATGAGCATGCTCAGGACGAACATGTAGGTGGGGAACGGAGTCGTTCCCAGGAACAGTGGTGCCACGGTGACGAGTGTGGCCACGGCACCGACGAAGAACACGATCGCCCCGGCACGGATCAGCCGGTCACCGGGTTCGGCGGAATTCGGTTGGGTTTTGTCACGCACCCGACCAGGGTAGTTCCCAGCGCGAGGGAACAGTCGGCCGACGTCTTGTCACCCGCGCCGACCTCCGTAACGGAAACTACGGCGAGCCCGGCTCCAAGCGGTACGAGAAGACGGCCGGCAAGCCGGTCACCTTCCGCGCGGACGCCGCGCAGCCTTATGACGACCGGATGCTGTCCTGGCGGCACGATCAGCGCACGGTGTCGATCTGGACCGCGGCCGGGCGGATGAAGAACGTCGCGTTCACCGGCGAGCCGGGGCAACCGGCGGTGGTGGCCGCGCACCGCAAGGGTGGCGGAAGTGAAGGAAAGCCAAGCCCTTCACGCTTCCTGCACCACTTTGAACCTCTGCCGACACGGGCGGGGGCTCAGTCTCGTTTTAAGCCGTGTTGAGGTGGAGAGACCCCCGGTAAGGTGTCATGACGGCAGATCAACCGGCGTGCAGAAGTGGCCGGGGGCGACAGAGGGAGTGTGTGCTTTGCCGACTGGCAAGGTCAAATGGTTCAACAGTGAGAAGGGCTTCGGCTTTCTCTCCCGTGACGACGGCGGTGACGTCTTCGTCCACTCCTCCGTACTGCCCGCCGGTGTCGACACCTTGAAGCCGGGTCAGAAGGTCGAGTTCGGGGTCGTCGCCGGTCAGCGCGGTGATCAGGCCCTCTCCGTGACGATTCTGGAGCCGGCCCCCTCGGTGGCCGCCGCCCAGCGCAAGAAGCCCGACGAACTGGCCTCGATCGTGCAGGATCTGACCACGCTCCTGGAGAACATCACGCCGATGCTGGAGCGGGGCCGCTATCCCGACCGCGCCGCGGGCGGGAAGATCGCGGGTCTTCTCCGCGCCGTGGCCGACCAGTTGGACGTGTAGTCCGACAACTCCTGGGGTGGCTAAGGAAATGCGAGCGCGTCCGGGCCGAGGGGCGGTACCAGTCCCTCGGCCGCCGCGCGTGTGAGCAGACCCCTGACCGCCGCGTAGCCGTCCTCGCCCAGCTCCGCCGTGAACTCGTTGACGTAAAGGCCGATGTGCTGGTCGGCGACGGCCGGGTCCATCTCCTGGGCGTGTTCGAGGACGTACGGGCGGGAGGCCTCGGGGTCGTCCCAGGCCGCGCGGACGGAGGCGCGGATCGTCTCGGCGAGCCCGGCCAGCGTCTCCGCGCCGAGCGAGCGCTTCGCGATGATCGCGCCCAGCGGGATCGGCAGGCCCGTCGTGTCCTCCCAGTGCTCGCCCATGTCGGCGAGCTTGTGGAGGCCGTAGTTCTGGTACGTGAAGCGGGCCTCGTGGATGACGAGACCGGCGTCGACCTTGCCGTCCCGCACGGCCGGCATGATCTCGTGGAACGGCAGTACGACGATCTCGCCGACCCCGCCGGGCAGTGTGTCCGCCGCCCAGAGGCGGAAGAGGAGATACGCGGTCGACCTCTCGCTCGGCACGGCCACCGTACGGCCGGTGAGGTCCGTGCCCGGCTCCCGCGTCAGCACCAGCGGGCCGCAACCCCGGCCCAGTGCGCCGCCGCAGGGCAGCAGCGCGTACGCGTCGAGGACGTACGGCAGCACGGCGTACGACACCTTCAGTACGTCGAGGTCGCCGCGTTCGGCCATGCCGTTGGTGATGTCGATGTCCGCGAACGTCACGTCGAGCGCGGGCGCGCCGGGGATCCGGCCGTGGGCCCAGGCGTCGAAGACAAAGGTGTCGTTGGGGCAGGGCGAGTACGCCATCCGCAGCCCGCCGCTCAGCGTTTCAGTGCTCATGGGGGTCCCAACTCTCCAGTACGGGCGTCAGCTTCCCGAAGGCCTCGGTGAGTGCGGTCAGCGCGTCGCCGATGCGCCAGGCGGCGCGGTCGCGCGGGCCCACGGGGTTGGAGACGGCGCGCAGTTCGAGGACGGGGGTGCTGTGCGCGGCGGCGGCCTCGGCGACCCCGAAGCCCTCCATCGCCTCGGCCAGGGCGCGCGGGTGGCGGGCCCGCAGGGCGGTCGCGCGCTCGGCGCTGCCGGTGACCGTGGAGACGGTGAGCACCGTGCCGGTGCGGGCGCCGGTGGCGGTCGCGGCGGCGCGTACGAGGGCCTGCGGCGGGTGGTGGGTGACGGTGCCGAAGCCCAGGTCGGTGACCGGGACGAAGCCGTCCGGCGTCTCGGCGCCCAGATCGGCGGCGGTGACCTCGTCGGCGAGGACGAGAGAGCCGAGGGGCGCCTCGGGCAGGAACCCGCCCGCGATACCGGCGGAGACGACCAGCCCGTACGGTCTGCCCTCCAGGGCCGCGGCGGTCAGCGCACCGGCGACGGAGGCGGCGGCGAGGGCGGGGCCCACACCGGCGGCGAGGAGGTCGTAGCCCTGACCGTCGTGGTCATGGCCGGACGGCAGGGACTCGCGCTCGTGAGCGGTGATCCGGAAGCGGTGGAGGGTCGCCGCCGGGAGCCGTGTCTCGGTGGCGGGGCCCGGGAGCGCCCGTGCCACCGCGTCCCGTTCGGCGGGGACCGCGGTGGCTACGAGGATGCGCATGGGCGGCGTGTGTGGATCAGGCGTCCGGGTTCTTCAGCTCGAAGTTCCACACGCCCTTGATCTCCGAACCCGCTTCGTTCTGCTCGACGATGCTGATCGTCAGCGACTTCTGGGCGGGCTGACCGGGCTGGGTGGCGAAGAGGCCTGGGTTCTCGAACGACCAGTACGTCTTGTCGAACGTGTCGCTGGTGGCCTGCTCCCCGTTGATCCACAGAGCCCAGCCCGTGTTCGCCACCTCCGGGTCGACGCCGACGCGCAGGGCCTTGCCCTCCGGCAACTCGATCGACTTGGAGGGCTTCTCCTCCGCGCACTCCTTGGCCTGTGCGGTGTCGAGGGTCCGGTAGCACTCGGCCTCGGCGCTGATCGAGTCGGTGCCGATCGTGACGGTGGCCATCGGCGTCGGCTCATCGCAGGCCGACAGGACGAGAAGTCCGGCGGAAACGGCGCCGAGAGTGGCTGCGGCGCGACGGGAACGCGGGAAGGTCATGGGCGAAGGCTATCTGGCATGTCCAGGGGTGCCCTTACGTGGGGTACGGCGTGCCGGGTCCGGTAGCCGGGGCGGCCCCCGTTTCGCCGGGTCACACCGGTCGAAGCGCCCGAGCGGTCACGCCACGCGGGCGCGGGGCGCGCCGCCCTGGCGGGCGGAGGAGAGGAGGCCGCGGACCGTGGTGAGCCAGCCGGCGGCGACGATCGTGGCGGCCACGGCCATCCCGAGGGTGCCGTTGAGGGGGAGGGCGATACCGATGGCGCCGCCGACCACCCAGGACATCTGGAGCAGGGTCTCGGAGCGGGCGAAGGCGGAGGTCCGCACGAGTTCGGGGACGTCGCGCTGGATCAGGGCGTCCAGGCACAGCTTCGACAGGGCCTGCGAGAAGCCGGCGACCGCGCCGAGGAAGGCGACGAAGAACCAGCCGAAGAACAGGGCCGCCGTGATCGCCACACCGAGTTCGACGGCGACGACGGTCACGATGATCAGTTCCGGTGAGCGCTGCTTCGCCCACGCCCCCACGGCCGTGCCCAGCGCGTTTCCCGTACCGGCCGCCACGGCCACCATGCCCAGGGAGACGGCGGCGCTCTGCCCGTGGAGCGGGTGGATGCGCAGCAGGAACGCCAGGAAGAAGATCAGGAAGCCGGAGAGACCGCGCAGGGCGGCGTTGGCGGCGAGCGCGTGCGTGACCGCCGGGCCGACCGTCCGCAGGCCCGGGCGCAGACGCGTGCTGCTGCGGTGCGGGCCGTGCAGATGCTCGGGGTCCGCCGCGAGCAGGGCCCGGTCCTCGCCCTTCGCCGAGTCGACCTTCGAGGGGAGTGTGAAGGAGAGGAACGTACCCGCGATGAAGATCACGAAGGCGCCGTAGAGGGGCCAGCGGGGTCCGAGAGCCTGCAGCCCCGCCCCGATCGGCGCGGCGACACCGGTGGCGAGCAGGCCGCAGAGGGTGACCCGGGAGTTGGCCTTCACCAGGGAGAACCGGGGTGGGAGCAGGCGGGGTACGACCGCGCTGCGGATCACTCCGTACGCCTTCGACGCGACCAGGACGCCCAGGGCGGCGGGGTAGAGCTGGAGGCTGCCCGTCTCGACGGCGCCGACGAGGAGCAGGGCGAGGAGGGCGCGGGCCAGCATCGCGCCGGCCATCGCGGCGCGGCGGCCGTGCGGGAGGCGGTCCAGGAGGGGGCCGATGACGGGGGCGAGGAGGGCGAAGGGGGCGAGGGTGATGGCGAGGTAGAGGGCTACGCGGCCGCGGGCCTCGTCGGTGGGGACGGAGAAGAAGACCGTGGAGGCGAGGGAGACGGTGATCATCACGTCGCCGGCGCCGTTCACACCGTGCAGCTCGATGAGTTTGCCGAGGCCGGACTCGCCGGCGCCGTGGGCGTGGGTGGCCTTGCGGATGCCTCGGGCGGGGCCGGTGACCGGGAGGTGCAGGGCGCGGCCCAACGAGCGGACGGCGCCGGTCACCCGACCCGATCCGCGCGCTCCGCTCCGCTCGGCGCCGGTCACCACGTCATAGTGCCCCGAGAAAGCGGGCCGTAGTGCGTTTACCGCTCGTATGGCTGTGGTGCGTGTGTTGTCCGCGGGTGCGTGGGGGCTTGCGCGCGGTTCCCCGCGCTGCTTTTCAGGGGCGCGGGGAACCGTGCGATCAGCCACGATCCACCCGCAGACGCCTGACGACCGCTGCCCCCGAGCTTCTGGGCGATCCCTTCAAGCCAACCGCCGACGGCGCTTGTCGAGCCCCCTCCGACCCCCTCCGTGGCCAAAGCCGAACGCAGCGGAATCGCGGAACCGCTACGTCGGTGTGGGCGCGGAGCCTCGGAGAAGGTAGCGTGCATAGCGCGCCTGCGGCGGTTGTTCTCGGCCGCGCGCCTCTCGTTCATCCCGCAGAATGGATGACATAGGTGCGCCCGAGTGCGATCGGGCGCGGACGTCGACGCGGCCCCTTGGTCCGCTCCGTCCGCACCCCCGCCGAGGGAGGCGCACTCGTGAGACGGCGTAGGAGAGAAGCGATACCTGTGAGCGCAGCGACAACGCGAAGCCGCACCCCCGACCGCCTGTGTGCCGAGGCCGTCGACCTTGCCCGCTCCGCCGCCGAGGAGGCCGCAGCGCCAGGCGTGGTGGGCGAGCACGCGGGGCTCGTCTCCGAGGGCGACCGCGTCGTGACGCACTTCTTCGAGTGCAAGGAGATGGGCTACCGCGGCTGGCGCTGGGCCGTCACCGTCGCCCGGGCCTCACGCGCGAAGGTCGTGACCCTGGACGAGGTCGTCCTGCTCCCGGGCTCCGACGCGCTGCTCGCGCCGGAGTGGGTGCCGTGGAGCGAGCGGCTCAGGCCGGGCGACATGGGCCCGGGCGACCTGCTGCCCACCGACGCCGAGGACCTGCGGCTGGAGCCCGGGTACTCCGGCGAGGACGAGCCACTGCCGAACTCCCCGGTCTCGCACGACATGGCCGAGCTGGTGGAGGCGGAGGACGCCGAGGTCACCGGCGGGGTGCCGGCGAACCTGCCGTTCGCGCCGACCCGCGGGTCGATCGCCGCGGTCGCCGAGGAACTGGGCATGCGCAGGGCCCGGGTCCTGTCCCGGTACGGGCTGCACACGGCGGCGGACCGGTGGGAGGAAGGGTTCGGGGCGAAGACCGCGATGGCCCAGGCCGCGCCCGCGGCATGCGTCAGCTGTGGGTTCCTCGTGCCGATCGGCGGGTCGCTCGGGCAGGCCTTCGGGGTGTGCGCGAACGAGTTCGCGCCGGCGGACGGGCGGATGGTCTCCCTGACGTACGGGTGCGGGGGGCACTCGGAGGCGGCGGTCATGCCGGCTCCGCCGCGCCCGGCTCCGCCGCGGCTGGACGAGACCCGGGTGGATCCCTTCCCGCTGCGGCCGTCGCCGGATTCGGGGTCGGTTTCCGTGGGGGTCGAGGAGACCGAGGACGAGGCCGATCTGGGGCACTCGTAGGGGTTCGGTTGTCGGGCGGGGGCGGGTGGTGTGTGGTTGCTCGCGCAGTTTCCCGCGCCCCTGACCTTGGTGCGGCTGGGCTGCGACGAGAAGTTCCCCTCGCGCGTTCCTGGACGGCCACTACTGTCTTGAAGCTGTGACAGGGGTGTCCGGAGAGGTCAACTACCCCTGCTGGGCTGGTTGTTTCCCGTGTGGTCGTTGATTTGATGTGTGCACGCCTTGAACGAGCGTTTGAGGCGGGACCGTGACTGACGATCCAACGGGGAGATCCGAATGAAGAACAGACTGACGGCCGCTCTGGCCACGACCGGTATCGCCACCTCGCTCCTGGTGGCCCTGCCGGCGGCGGGCACGGCCAGCGCGGCTCCGCTGATCTGCGAGCCGGGCTCGCGGTCGGTGAAGTGGGTGACCACGAGCCGGGCCCGGGTGCTGACGCACAAGGTGAAGGGGTACGAGAAGGGCTACTCGGGCGGCAGCCGGACCGTCTCCCGGACCCTGGGCCACGACAAGACCGTCACGTCCGGGTACAGCATCGGCGGCGGTGCCGGCGCCGGCTTCAGCGTGGCGAAGGTCCTCGTGAGCCTAGATGCCAATGTCGAGGGGTCGTACACGCACCAGAAGTCGAAGACCACGACCAAGAGCGTCAACATCACCGACACACTGACGAAGAAGGGCCAGTACTTCTTCTACCGGGGCACGGTGAAGGCCACCGGCACCTGGCAGGGCTTCTACTGCGACAAGGGCACCAAGTGGATCGAGAAGACCTGGGGCAAGGCCCAGACCTTCAGCGCCCAGGTCGACGGTGCCGTCCGCTGCGGCGAGAAGGTGAACAGCAAGAGCCTCGGCCGCCTGGTCCAGCAGAAGTACTGCTGACCGAAGTGAAATTTCCCCGCGCCCCGGTTTTCTTCGGAGGGCCGCAGGCCCCTCCAGGGGCGCGGGGAACCGCGCGACAGGCCACAACCCACCCGCATTCGCCGAGGCACCGCACCCCCACCCCCCTGGGTGCCCGGCGAAAGCGGCGCGGCCACGCGGTACCTTCGTGAACCAGGCGACATGGAAGGTGAACCGTGAGCAAGTTCGTGCGGCCGGCGGCCGAGGGTGCGGACCCGTTCGGGACGGCTCGGCTGCGGCGGGGCGTGCTCGACGCCTGGGCTACCAGTCCGGCCCGGTTCCGCGAGGATGCCAACGCCGAGGAGGATCTCGTCCTCGGCGGCTACCGGGACCGTCTCGTCGTGGAGTTGGCGCAGAACGCCGCCGACGCCGCGGCGCGGGCCAAGGCGCCGGGGCGGCTGAGGCTGACCCTCCGGGACGGCGTCCTCGTCGCCGCCAACACCGGCGCCCCGCTGGACGCGGGCGGCGTCGAGTCGCTGTCCACACTCCGCGCGTCCGCGAAACGGGGCCCCCATGACGGCCAGGACGGCCATGACGGTGCCGTGGGCCGGTACGGCGTCGGTTTCGCCGCCGTGCTCGCCGTCACCGACGAGCCCGCCGTCGTCGGGCGGCACGGCGGTATCCGCTGGTCGCTCGCCGAGGCCCGGCTGCTCGCCGCCGACACCGCCCGGCACAGCCCCGGCCTGGGGGACGAGATCCGCCGACGTGACGGGCATGTGCCGCTGCTGCGGCTGCCGTTCGCGGCCGAGGGGACCGCTCCGGAGTCGTACGACACCGTGGTCATCCTGCCGCTGCGCGACACGGCCGCCGCCGATCTCGCCGAGCGGCTGCTGCACGCGGTCGACGACGCGCTGCTCCTCGCGCTGCCCGGCCTCGACGAGGTCGTCATCGAGGTCGGCACCGGTGAGGTGCGGACGTTGCGGCGGCGTGTGGAGGGGGCGCACGTCGTCGTCGAGGACTCGCGGGACGGGGTCACGCGCTGGCGCACCGTAGCCGAGCACGGGGCGATCGAGGGCGCGCTGCTCGCCGACCGGCCCGTCGAGGAGCGGCTGCGTCCGCACTGGTCCGTCACCTGGGCCGTACCGACCGGGCCCGACGGCGCGCCGGTCCGGCCGCGCACCACCCCCGTCGTGCACGCGCCCACCCCCAGCGACGAGGCCCTCGGCGTGCCCGCGCTGCTCATCGCCTCCTTCCCCCTGGACACCACCCGGCGGCACGCCGCGCCCGGGCCGCTCACCGACTTCCTCGTGCAGCGCGCGGCGGACGCCTACGCGGGACTTCTCGCCGCCTGGGAGCCGGTGGGCGAGGGGATCATCGACCTCGTGCCCGGCCCGCTGGGCAAGGGTGAGCTGGACGGCGCCCTGCGCCAGGCGATCCTGGAGCGGCTGCCGCGTACCGCGTTCCTGCCGCGTGCGGTCGCGCCCGAGCCCGACGACGACCTGCCCGCCGCCCTCCGCCCCCGTGACGCCGAGGTCGTCGAGGGGGCCGGGGCCGAGACCGTACAGGTGCTCGCCGACGTCCTGCCCAACCTGCTGCCCGCCGGGCTCGAACGGCGCGCGGAACTGCGCACGTTGGGCGTCGCGCGCCTGCCGCTGGGCGACACGATCGACCGGCTCGCGGGCCTGGAGAAGGAGCCCGACTGGTGGCGGCGGCTCTACGACAGCCTCGCCGGCGTTGATCCGGACCGCCTTTCCGGGCTGCCGGTGCCGCTCGCGGACGGGCGGACGACCATCGGGCCCCGGCAGGTGCTCCTGCCGACCCCCGACGGGCCGCAGACGGCCCCCGAGACCCTCGCCCGCCTCGGTCTCAAGGTCGCCCACCCGGACGCCGCACATCCCCTCCTGGAGAAGCTGGGCGCCCTGCCCGCGACCCCGCGCGCCGTGCTCACCACCCCGCAGGTACGGGCCGCCGTCGCCGCGTCCCTGGACGACGACGGCGGTGTGTGGGACGAGGAGGACGGACGGCCGGACGCCGACGAACTGGCCGACCTCGTCCTCGCCCTGGTCCGCGACGCGGCCCTCGACCCCGGCGACGAACCCTGGCTCGGCGCCCTCGCCCTGACCGACGAGGACGGCGAACTGGCGCCCGCCGGTGAACTCGTCCTCCCCGGCAGCTCCTTCGCCCGGGTCATGCGCGAGGACGAACTCGCCTTCGTGGACGCCGAACTGGCCGACCGCTGGGGCGAACAGCCGCTGGCCGCCTGTGGAGTTCTGGCCAACTTCACCCTCGTACGGGCCACCGACGTGGTCCTCGACCCGGACGAACTGGAGCCGCGCGACGGGGACTTCGCCGAACCCGACGACGCCGGGCTGCTCGACGCGGTGGACGTCTGGTCCGAGGACATCCTCGACCGGTTCCCGGACAGCCCCGTGCCACCCGTCGCGACGGAGATCGTGGCCGTGCGCGACCTCGACCTCGTCGACGAGGACCGCTGGCCGGAGGCGCTCGCCCTGCTCGCCCGGCCCCCGCTGCGCGACGCCCTCGTCGAGCCGGTACGCATCCTGCTCCCGGACGGCACGCACGAGGTCGTACGCCCCTACACGGCCTGGTGGCTGCGTGGGCACCCGGTCCTCGACGGTCGCCGCCCTGCGGGTCTCCTCGCGGCCGGCGGCGACCCGCTGCTGCACGGCCTGTACGACGAGGCCGACGCCACCGGCTTCGACGACGGGCAGGTCCTGCGGGCGCTGGGCGTCCGGACCTCGGTGGCCGCGCTGCTGGAGGAGCCCGGAGGCGCCGCCGAGCTGCTGGACCGCCTGGCCGACCCGGACCTTCCGGTGGCGGCCGCCCAACTGCACGGCCTGTACAGCGCGTTGGCCGACCTCGACCCCGAACAGGTGACCCTGCCGGACGAGTTGCGCGCGGTGGTGGACGGCGAGGTGACCGTCGTGGACGCGGCCGACGCCGTGGTCGTCGACTCCCCCGACCTGCTGCCCTTCACCTCCGGTGTGCCCCTGCTCCCCGTACGGCCGTCACGGGCCGCCGAGTTGGCCGAGCTGTTCCAGGTGCGGCGGCTCAGCGAGTCGGTGACCGGGGAGGTGGACTCGCAGGGCACGGAACACGACGTACCGGAGTCGGTACGGGTCCTGCTCGGCCCGGCCACGCCCTCGTCGTACGTCGAGCACGAGGAACTGGTCGTCGACGGCGTTGAGTTGGACTGGCGCCGAACCCGGGACGGCGTACTGCACGCCGCCACACTGGAGGGGGTCGCGGCCGGGCTGGCCTGGGCGGCGGGACAGTGGCCGCGCCGCTTCGAGGTTGCGGCGCTGCTCGAAGACCCGTCCAGGACGGCGGAGTTGGCACGGGATCGCTGGTTCGACTGAGAGGCGGGCACCACACGATGACGGCACGGGTCACGGCAGTGAGCGCGAACGGGGCGTACTCCTTCAGCAAGCCGAACCGGACGAGCGTCACGCTGCTCACCGGCCTCGGCGTCGAGGGCGACGT
Organism: Streptomyces sp. NPDC057474; assembly: GCF_042802555.1. Classification (NCBI taxonomy): domain Bacteria; kingdom Bacillati; phylum Actinomycetota; class Actinomycetes; order Kitasatosporales; family Streptomycetaceae; genus Streptomyces; species Streptomyces sp. NPDC057474. The sequence continues at coordinate 11,224 of NZ_JBHVDX010000161.1, forward strand.
CCACGCGGGGGAGACCATCAAGCACCGGTTCCGTATGACGTACGAGCCGGACGCGCCCAATCTGCGTCAGGTGCACCTCATCCACGAGGAGCTCTTCGACGAACTGGCCACGAAGGGCTTCACCGTGGCGGCCGGTCAGCTCGGCGAGAACGTCTCCACACGCGGGGTCGACCTGCTCGGCCTCCCCACGGGCGCTCTGCTGCACCTCGGCGACGAGGCGATCGTGGAGGTCACGGGCCTGCGTAACCCGTGCTCGCAGATCGACACGTTCCAGAAGGGGCTGCTGAAGGAGGTCTTCGAACTCGACGCCATGACAGGGGACTTCACCTTCAAGTCCGGGATCATGGGGGTGGTCCGGCAGGGGGGAACGGTCCGCCCCGGCGACGCGATCGACGTCGAACTCCCCGAAGGCCCGCATCGCCCGCTGGAGCGCGTATAGCGGCTTTTGCCGGGTTGCATGCGGGGTCACTGTGATCTGGGCAACATCTTCACCGGAAGCCCAGATCTCGTACAACCATTCGCCCCTCTCGTGAATCTGATCACCCGAGCCAACGGCATTCTCAGGAGCCACGGGAGTCACTCAACTCTCGGAAGTGACTCCCGTAAGCCGCCCGGCTCATCGGATCTGAACCGGATCCCGTGCGACGGACCCGTCCGCGAGATCCCTTCCACGTGGGGAATGCATTGAACAAGCGTGCCATCGTGGGTGCCGTCACCGGCGCCCTGGCCCTGACCGCTTTCGTCGCCCCGGCCGCGCAGGCCGCTCCGACCGCCGGGGACACGAAGATCTCCAACGTCGTGGTCAACGGCGGTAAGTCGGTCGTCGTCGGCTCCGGCAAGAAGACCTTCACGGTCGCCTTCAACGCCTCGGACAACTCGGGCATCAGCCTCAAGGACGTCACCGTGGTCCTGTACCACGGCGCGAGCCTCGACACCGCCGACAGCGGCGCCGTGGCCAACGGCAATGACGACAGCCGCGCCACTTGCAAGAAGGTGAACGCCACGACGGCGTCCTGCAAGGCGAGCTTCACCGTCGAGACGCAGTCGAACCTGATCAACTCGGTGGCCGGCACCTGGAAGGTCTGGGCGCTCGCCGCGGCCAACGACGCCGACTACGTCGAGAAGGACCCGGCCAAGACCTTCAAGATCCAGCGCCAGACGAAGCTCACGGGCGCGAATGCCTCTCCGGAGCCGGTCAAGAAGGGCAAGACCATCACGGTCACGAGCAAGCTGACCCGTGCCAACTGGGACACCGAGAAGTTCCCGGCGTACGGCGGCCAGCCCGTGAAGCTGCAGTTCAAGAAGAAGGGCACGTCCACCTACAAGGACGTCAAGACGGTCAAGACGTCCTCCACGGGCGCCCTGAAGACCACCGTCAAGGCGACCGCCGACGGCACGTACCGCTACGTCTTCGCGGGCAGCTCGGGCACGGCGGCCGTGACCTCGGCGGCCGACGCCATCGACGTGAAGTAGAACATGGAAAAAGGGGAGGTGCTCGGACGGGTTACCTCGTCCGAGCACCTCCACCGGAACCGTGTACTGCGAGTGCTCACCAGGTGATGTTCTGGGCCATCCCGTTGATAACCAGGACGATCACCACGGTCAGTACGCCGGTGATCACCTTCTCGCGAGTCGTCATGGCCGACAGCCTCATGACAGTGCCCCTTCCTGGACTGCAACGGTGGACGGTCCGATGCCGACCTTGCGGTCACTCCCGCTGGAATCACTGTCGGCGGACGCGAAGAACGCGAACCCCGCGATTGCGAGAGCCACCAGAGTCGCGAGGATGACGGACAGAACAGTGATGACCGTCTTTCCGGTTGTGGTCATGCGGTCTCCTCTTCAGGTCGGACGATCGAGCCGTCGGCGAAGGAACCGTCCTTCCACGCCTTGGGCACGTCCTGGTAAGGGCAACGGCGGCGTTGAAGTTGCGCTTGGGTCGTTCCCGCGATGATTACGGTGGAGCCCAGGACGGCCATGGCTCCGGTGACACCACGGCGATTCTCCACTTCTCTCCCCTGCCTCAATTGGTCATGTATCTAGGGGTTGTTGGGGGTGACCCACCCGTGAACAACAAGTCTTCTCCGGTTGTTACCACGGGGGCAATCAACTTGAGGAAGTTCTGAGGGGCAAGTGAAGGGAATGAAGAATCGGTTGCATCCGAGCCATGCGAGGGGGCCAATGCCGTTGCGATCTTCAAGGCTGCGGGCGGTGATCGGGCGCGGCAGGCCACGTGAAGGCCACCGGTACCGCCGAGTAGGCCGCGCCTCGGTTGGCCGTGCTGTCAGAGGCTCGGGAAGAGCAGTGTGAAGAAGAGCCACAGCAGTACGGCCCAGAAGAGCGCCGCCGCCAGCGACACGAGCAGGGAACTGCGCCACTTCAGCACCAGGAACGGGAAGAGCACCAGGGCCGCCCAGTGACCGGCCACGTTGATGGACAGGCGCGCCGCTTCGCCGAGGGTTCCCGCGCGGCCCGTGGAGATGTGGCGCAGCAGCCGCTGGGAGGCGAACCCGTACAAGCCGAAGACGACGGGGAAGAACCACAGCGGTGTGATCGTGACCAGCTCGGACTCCGAGAACTCGTCGAACATGACCAGATAGACGAGACCGGCGGCCATGAGACCGCCGATCAGCGCGGTCAGGTAGAGGGCGGTCAGGGCGGGCGGCTCGGGGGCGCCGGCCGGCAGGGGGACCGCCGAAGCGTACGGAACGTCGGGCGCCGGCACCCGGACCACCTGGTGGCAGTGCGGGCAACGGACGTCCTGCCCGACACGATCGGCCGGAGCCGAGATCAAGTGTCCGCACGGGGCGTGGAATTCCACCTGCTGATACGGGTTCATGAGCTGCCTCTCCCCTCCCTGTGCCGCCTCCCGGTGCCGCTCGATGCCGTGACTTGACGGCGCGGCCTCGACGAGGTCGGTCAGAGGCGAGGACGCCGGCCGGAAGCATCCGGTTTCCGACGCGGGGCCGTATGTCCTAGGCCGGGAACCGCCGGTCCACCCACCTCCACAGGAACTCCAGTACGGCAGACGCCCCCGCCGCGATGGCGACCGCGATCCACGGCATCGTCGTACCGACCAGGCGCAGGGCGAAGAAGTCCTGGAGCCAGGGGACGACGAGGACCAGCAGGAAGCCGGCGCCCATCGCGGCGACCAGGCCCAGGCGCCACCAGGTGTACGGGCGGGCGATGATGGCCAGCACCCACATGGAGATCAGGAAGAGGGTGAGGGTGGCGGCGCTGGTCTCGGCCTCCAACGCGCCCTCGCCCGCGTAGTAGTGGCGGGCGATCAGGTAGGTGGCGAAGGTGGCCACGGCCGCCAGCACGCCGCCCGGGATCGCGTACCGCATCACCCGGCGGACGAAGTAGGGTTTCGCTCGCTCCTTGTTGGGGGCCAGGGCGAGGAAGAAGGCCGGGATGCCGATCGTCAGGGTCGAGAGCAGGGTCAGGTGGCGGGGGAGGAAGGGGTACTCCACCTGCCAGCAGACCACCAGGATGGCGAGGAGCACCGAGTAGACCGTCTTCACCAGGAAGAGGGTCGCGACGCGCGTGATGTTGCCGATCACCCGGCGGCCCTCCGCGACCACCGACGGCAGCGTCGCGAAGCTGTTGTTGAGAAGGACGATCTGGGCTACCGCCCTCGTCGCCTCCGAACCCGATCCCATCGCCACGCCGATGTCGGCGTCCTTGAGGGCCAGGACGTCGTTGACGCCGTCGCCCGTCATCGCGACCGTGTGGCCGTGGGACTGCAGCGCGCCGACCATGTCCCGTTTCTGCTGCGGGGTGACCCGGCCGAAGACCGTGCCGGAGTCGAGGGCCTGCGCCATGCCGTCGCGTTCGGCGGGGAGCCGGCGGGCGTCGACGACCTCGCCGGTGAGGCCGAGCTTTCCGGCCACGGCGCCGACCGACACCGCGTTGTCGCCGGAGATGACCTTCGCCCGTACGTTCTGCTCCTCGAAGTAGCGGAGGGTGTCGGAGGCGTCGGGGCGCAGCCGCTGTTCGAGGACGACGAGGGCGGTGGGGTGAGCGCCCCGGGCGACCTCCGGGTCGTCCAGTTCGAGGGTCACCCGGGCCAGCAGCAGTACCCGTAGCCCCTCCTCGTTCAGTCGTTCGGTCTGGGTGAGGGCCGGGTCGTCGTCGGGGAGCAGGACGTCGGGGGCGCCGAGCAGCCAGGTGCTGGACTCACCGTCGCCCTCGCTGAAGGACGCGCCGCTGTACTTGCGGGCCGAGGAGAAGGGCAGGGACTCGGTGCAGCGCCAGTCCTCACTGTCCGGGTAGGCGTCGATGACGGCCTGGAGGGAGGCGTTCGGGCGGGGGTCGGATTCACCCAGGGCGCCGAGGACCCTTCGTACGTACGCCTCGTCGATCCCGTTGAGGGGGCGCAGCTCGGTGACGTCCATGCCGCCCTCGGTGAGGGTGCCGGTCTTGTCGAGGCAGACGGTGTCGACGCGGGCCAGGCCCTCGATGGCCGGCAGCTCCTGCACCAGGCACTGCTTGCGGCCGAGGCGGATCACCCCGATCGCGAAGGCGACTGAGGTGAGGAGGACGAGGCCCTCGGGGACCATCGGTACGATGCCGCCGACCGTGCGGGCGATGGAGTCCTTGAAGTCGTTCTCCTTCACGATCAGCTGGCTGATGATCAGGCCGATCGCGGTCGGGACCATCATCCATGTGACGTACTTGAGGATCGTGGAGATGCCGGAGCGGAGTTCCGAGTGGACGAGGGTGAAGCGGCTCGCCTCCTCCGCCAGCTGGGCCGCGTAGGCCTCCCGGCCCACCTTCGTCGCCGTGAACGCCCCGCCGCCCGCGACCACGAAACTGCCCGACATCACCTGGTCGCCGGGCTGTTTGACGACCGGGTCGGCCTCGCCGGTGAGCAGCGACTCGTCGATCTCCAGGCCGTCGGTCTCGACGCACTCGCCGTCCACGACGATCTTGTCGCCTGGCCCGATCTCGATGAGGTCCCCGAGGACGATCTCGGAGGTGCCGACCGGCGCGGCCACGCCGTCCCGACGGACCGTGGGCTTCGCCTCGCCGATCACCGCGAGGGAGTCGAGGGTCTTCTTCGCCCGCCACTCCTGGATGATGCCGATGCCCGTGTTGGCCAGGATCACGTAGCCGAAGAGGCTGTCCTGGAACGGCGCCACGAACAGCATGATCAGCCAGAGCACGCCGATGATCGCGTTGAACCGGGTGAAGACGTTCGCGCGGACGATGTCCACCGTGGAGCGGCTGCTCCGCACGGGTACGTCGTTCACCTCGCCGCGGGCCACTCGCTCGGCCACCTCGGCGGCCGTCAGACCACGCGCCCGCCCCGGGTGTGTCGGGGCCGGGGCGGCGGTGGGGTGCACAGGATCGAGGTCGGTACCCGCGTCGATGTGCGTCATGCATTCGACGGTACGTGCGGATTTGGGGGTTCACCCGCCGAGTGCGCCAAAGATCCGACCTGGGGAGGACGGGAGAGGGGCGCCGTGATGCCGTGGTCGTACACGACGGCTCGGCCCGACCGGCATCGGCGGAGAGTCCTACTCGACCGGCGTCACATCGGCGGCCTCGGCCTCGGCCTCGACCTCGGCGGCAGCCGCACGCTTGATCGCCGCGTCCCGTCTGCGCACGTAGTAGATGCCGATGAACCCCAGTCCGCCGCCCGCCAGGCAGGTCCACACCCACCACGTGTGCCCGTGGTCCTCGTACCAGCCGTAGAAGGGGAGCTGTACGACGAAGAGGACGAGCCACAGGATCGTGCCGCCGATGATGGTCGGCACGATGGGCCCCTCCAGGGGTTCCGGTGCCTCGTGCTTGGGGGTCCACTTCGCCATGGGGCACAGCTTACGAGGCGGACGGGTCTACGCGCGGAGATGGCGTTGGCCCGGCAACCCGGTCGCGACCCCCGACTTCGGGCTGATCGGGGAGGTCAGTCTCTTCGGCGGCTTCTCGAAGGTCCCGGCGCTGGGGCTGACGTGAGCGGCACGCAGGTCGGTCAGGTCACCCCGTAGAACTTCTCCGTCTCCTCGACGGCGGTCTGGAACCGCTCGTCGAAGTCGTCCCGAATGAGCGTCCCGATCACGTAGTCCTGGACGCTCATTCCCCTTTTCGCCGCGTGGGTCCGGAGCCGGTCGAGCAGCTCCCCGTCTATCCGCAGGCTGAGCACAGTGGTCCCCATGTGTACGAGGGTCAGGTGTGCTCTGTTCTGTCGTGTCACGTTCTGCGTATTAGTCACTCATATGAGTGATACGCAGGCCGAGATCGGCATGAGTGGCGGGGCTCACGGGCACGGCTGTGGAGTTCCGGTGGTCTTTAGCGAGAGTAATGAGTTACGCTAAAGAACATGCCTGACCTGAACCATGGCGACGACGAGGCCGCTGTCAACGCCCTCCGTTCCGCCGTGATGCGCCTGTCCCGTCGGCTCAAGCACCAGCGGGTCGACGAGTCGCTGAGCCCGACCGAGATGTCGGTGCTCGGCACGCTCGCCCGCTGCGGCACCGCCACCCCCGGTGAGCTGGCCCGCAAGGAGCATGTGCAGCCGCCGTCGATGACCCGGATCGTCGCCCTGCTGGAGAGCAAGGGGCTGGTGAAGCTGGAGCCGCATCCCGAGGACCGGCGGCAGAAGGTGGTCACCCAGACCGAGCGGGCCGAGGCGATGCTGGAGGAGAGCCGCCGCAAGCGCAACGCGTTCCTCGCCTCCCTCGTGGAGGGCCTCGACGAGGACGAGTGGGAGAAGCTGCGCGCGGCCGCGCCGGTGCTGGAGAGGCTCGCGCATCTCTGACCCGGCGCCCGGCCGCCGGGTGCGCCTCAGCCGTGGGAGCACGCCGGATCGGCCGCCGGTACGCCCCGGCCGACAGCCCGTGCGCCGTCCGGGGGCGGGCATGGGCCGACCCGAAAGCCAGCAGACAGAACAGGAGCGGTGAGGCTTACGCAACCGCAGGACATGCACGAATTTCACGCGAGGAGGCGAACCCTTTGAGTACGGGCCCCGGAGCAGCTTCCGTCCCCGCACCACCTACCCCCCACGAGCCCCCCCCCCCCGGCAGCGCGGCTCCCTGGTCAGGGCGTTGGGGGTGCGGAACTACCGGCGGGGCTTTGTGGGGCGGGTGGTGGCGTGTCTC